>JAGDWZ010000010.1:0-13147 GCA_023269915.1 Hydrogenobaculum sp.
AAAACTATCCAAAAAAATAGCAAAAGCTATAGTAGACTATAGAAAGAAAAAGCCCGTAGAGACCACAAAAGAACTAGCAGACATAGTATCACATTGCTATCATCATAAATACAGCAAAATACATCCAGCTACAAAAGTGTTTCAGGCTTTAAGAATAGAGGTAAACAACGAACTTGAAGATATAAAGATAGCTCTTTCCAAGCTTCTTGATTTTGCAAAAGAAGGCTCAAGATTTGCCTTTATATCTTTTCACTCTTTAGAAGACAGGCTAGTAAAGGAGTTTATTAAACACAACATTGACAAGCTCAAACTTTGCTCCAAAAAACCGATAATACCCTCTGATGAGGAGCTACTTTACAACAGAAGGGCAAGATCAGCAAAATTACGTTGCGCAAAGTTATGTTATAATGAAAAAGAGGATGAAGCTCTTAATAGTTAGTTTTCTGCTTTTGATAGTAAATATACTTTATTCTAGTTATGTAAAATACGAACATTATAAGCAAGCCAAGATGATAATAAAGATAAAAGATTTAAAAACCAAAAATTTAGAGCTAGAAGCCTACATAACAAACAAGATAAATTATTACTCTGTCAAAGATTTCGCCAAAGGTAAAGATTATCAACCGGTATCGTGGAACGATATAACCTTTTTAAACCAATGAGAAAACAAAGCCTTACAATAAAATCCACAAGAAAGCTAAAGGTCGTTATATTTGCAATATTTGTCCTTTATGCGGTAATACTTGCAAGAGCCTTCTATATACAAGTAATAGCCGGTGAGGACTACGTTAAAAGAGTATTGGCAGACTTCCCAAAAGGGCGTATTATAAAAATAACATCTTATAGAGGTTCTATATTGGATAAAAATGGTCAGCCTTTAGCCATAAGCTTGCCCACGATTTCCATATACGCATTCCCAAAGTTTGTACAACATAAAAACGAATTATCCGATAAGCTATCAAAAATACTAAATATCCCAAAAGATCAGATACTAAACACGTTAAATTCAAAAGATAGATTTGTTTGGATAGTAAGGCATGCTCCACAATCCGATAAAGGCTTAGCAGAACAAGCTATTTTGGACACAGATAACTCAAAAGGCGTAGGAATACAAAACGACTTTAAAAGATTTTACCCAAATCACAACGTAGCTTCAAACCTCATAGGGTTTGTAGGATGGGATGGGAAAGGTTTGGATGGCATGGAATACGCTTTAAACAAATATTTAGGTGGCAAGCCCATAGAAGTGATGACAATTTTTGCCCCAAAAGAGGGTAAAATGGTATTAAGACCCCTTTCCATACAAGATGCGGGCACTCAAAACGATGTTTATTTGACCATAGATATGGGTGTTCAATCTATAGTAGAAGACATAAAAAACAAAATAGTAAAAGAGTTTAACCCAAGAAGAGTGGCAATAGTAGTAGAGGATGTAAGAAACGGTAATATTCTTGGCATGGCTACATATCCAGATTTTGACCCAAACGATTATTACAATTATCCGCAAAGAGATTGGAGAAACTCAGCAGTCACAGATGTTTTCGAGCCAGGCTCTGTTATGAAACCTTTCTTTTTGGGATACGCAATGGCAAAAGGATACATACACAGAGGAGAGACTTGCAACGCTCATGGTGGCAGAGGGGATTTTTACGGACATATAGTAACAGACGTAGAGCACAACGGCATACTAACGATGTCTCAAATACTAATAGTATCAAGCAACGTATGCGCTATGAAAGTAGCCTCACATCTTACAAGAGAAGACGCAGAGAATGTGGTAAACCTATTTCACCTAGTAAAACCGTATGGGATAATCCCCGGAGAACAAGCCGGCATACTACCAAACTTTTACTATCCCATAAACCGTATGTTTGCTACCATAGGACAAGGTATCGCTGTAAACGCTCTAAATTTGACAAACGCCTATGCCGCCCTTGCCACTGATAATCTTGTAAAACCTCATATTGTAAGAAAGATAGTAAATCCTCTTGGTAAGGTAATTTATCACGAAAAAGTAGATATCATACACAAAGATATATATCCCAAAAGCACTATAGACTGGCTTCATTATGCCTTAGAGCAAGTGGTAGAAAAAGGTACAGGTATATACGCAAAGTCAAATCACTTTACTATAGCTGGTAAAACAGGGACTTCTCAGATATTTAACTTTAAAACAGGTCATTATTCTTGGAGAAAGGTAGTAGCTGTTTTTGCAGGGTTTTTCCCAGTATCAAATCCAAGATTCTCAGCTGTAATAGTAGCCTATGACCCTCATCCAAAAAATGGTGCCTTGGCTTGGGGCGGAAGCGTTTCTGCTCCTTACTTTAAAGAGTTAGTAGATAGAATAAGCTTTTACTATGCATTAAAACCAGATAAAACACCTCAAAATAAAGCGTCTTCAGGTAATAATCAATGAACTTTATAAACGTCTTGTTTAAAGATGTTGTGTGCTACGACGATTATTTAGAAAGGCTTCAAAATCTCTTGTTTGAAAAAGGCTATATAATCTCGCCAAAAGCCGAAAAGTCTATTATTATAGACAAAGAAAACTACAACCCTTTAAATTGGAATTTAAATTTAGAAACCCTTCCTAAACCTTATATTTTAAGAATGTTTTATCTTGATAAAGATATAGATTTAGAAAACGATATTTTAAAAGAGTGCTATATAAAACAAACACCTTTTGGGTTTGACATATTCACAGAAAAAGAAGACGTTTTTGAGCTTTTAAAAGAAAAGTATAGAGATTTTATATATGCTACAAGCTATGAAAGTTTAGAAAAAATAGTTATAAAAACCCTAAAGGAAAAAGCCAAAACTCTGGTATGTGCCGAAAGCTGTACGGCTGGGATGATAAGCTCAAGCCTTGTGAACGTGGCCGGCTCATCGGAAGTGTTTTTGGGCAGTTTTGTAGTATATTCAAACGATTTCAAAGTAAAGTTTTTAAACGTTGATAAAAGCCTCATAGAACAGCACGGAGCAGTGTCAGCCGAAGTGGTAAGGGCTATGGCGCTTGGTGCTTTGGAGTATAGTGATGCCGATATTTCAATAGCCGTTAGCGGTGTAGCAGGACCCGGCGGCAGCGAACATAAACCCCAAGGCTTTACTTACATGGGCATAGGCACTGATGAAGACGTTTTGATATACAACTACACCTTCAAATCAGATAGAAACACAAACAGAAGACAAACTACAGCCTTTATACTATTCAAGCTTTTAAAGGACGTTCTTAAGGGTTCCTTCTAAACTTTGAAAACCAGATTTTGTTATAAGCACTTCTACCTCTTTACCCATTATATCGCGGTCTGATATCACATTACACCATACGTTTGTAGTGGTCCTTCCAATATATATGTTGTCTTTTTTATCTTCTATAAGAACCTTCTGGATAGTGTTTTCGTATCTTTTCATAAGCTTAGATGTTATGGCTTTTTGTATTTCTAAAAGCCTTTTCATCCTGTCTGTCTTTATCTCATCCGTTAAATCATCTTCCATATAGTAAGCTGGCGTATTTGGGCGTTTTGAATATTTAAAAGAAAACACCTGTTCAAACTCTACGGTCTTTATTACATCTAAGGTATGTTCAAAGTCTTCTTCTGTTTCTGTTGGAAAGCCTATTATTATATCTGTAGAAAAACTCACATCTTTAATTTTGGATTTTAAGCGTTCTATCCTGTTTAGATAGTATGCTTTTGTATAATTTCTTTTCATAAGATCTAGTATCCTATCAGACCCGGCCTGAAAAGGAAGATGTATATGGTTTACCATATTTGGAAGTTCTGCCATTACATCTATGATTTCATCTGTCAAATCCCTTGGATGTCCCGTAGTAAACCTTATCCTTTTTACCCCTTCTATTTTTGATATATCTTCTAAAAGCCTGTAAAAGGGATAATTTATATCCTTTCCATACGCTGTTACGTTTTGACCTATGAGGTGTATCTCCATCACGCCGCTATCTACAAGAGATTTTACCTCATCTATTATACTTTGAGGAGCTCTGCTTCTTTCTTTTCCTCTTGTAAAGGGTACCACACAGTATGTGCACTCTTTATCACAACCTCTCATGATAGTTACATAAGCACAATAGCTGTTGTCTCTTATTGTAGGATAAGAATCCAGTATCTCTTCAAGTGGGTCTTCTTGTTCTAATATTTCTATAGCTCTGTTGCCAAGCCTTAGTTCCTCCAAAAGATTTGGGATACGGTGTATATTCTTAGTACCAAAGACCATATCCACAAAAGGCATTTTAGAAGCTATCTCGTAACCTGCCCTTTGGGCCATGCATCCACAAACACCTATTTTTACGTTTGGATTTTTGGACTTTAGTTTTTTTATCTCGCCAAGATGAGACCATACCTTTTGGTCTGGTTTTTCTCTTATGGTGCATGTATTCAATATCACCAAATCAGCCTCTTCTTCTTTTGTAGCTGGCTCATAGCCTTGGGTTTGCAAGATACCTTTTATCTTTTCTGAATCATTTATATTCATTTGGCAGCCGTAAGTTTTAATAAAGTATTTCATAGTCTTTTAATTATAAGCTCAAAAACTCACCACTAAAATGAAAAATATCAATGACTTGCACACCTATCTATAGCTACTTCACCGCTGTAACCAACTCTTAAAAGGTTTACGTTGCCTTTGATGATTTTTATCTTGACAGGTATTCTCTGGGCCACCTTCGTAAACTCACCAGCAGTAATATCTCTTGGTATAAGGGCAAATTTTGCAGCGGAAGCTCTTAAAATATGGGTCACCACACCTTCATAATGTTCGTTTGGTAAAGCATCTATGTGTATATGTACCAAACAACCTTTCTTTATACCGTGAAGCTTTGTTTCGTCGATAATATCAAGTATATAAACAGATTTTGGATCATATACAGCGTATATAGGCTGTCCTGGTCTTACCACATCTCCAACGCTCACAAACTTCTTAACGATGTATCCAGATATTGGACTCGTAAGCTCCGTTTCAGCTATCATATCAGCTATATTTTGAAGCTTTGCCTTCAAAGACTTTATTTGATTTTTTGTAGCATCTATCTTTTGAGTAAGCTCTTTTACTTGTTTTTGATTGTTTTTGGCTATAGCTACCCCTATGTTTTGAGCTTTTGATAAAGAAGCCATAGCATTTGCTTGATTTAATAAGGCATTTTTCTCATTTAAAAGATTTTTCAGCTCTGTTTCTTTTTCTTCAAAAGCATGCCTTGATATAACACCATCTTTGTAGAGTTTATGAAATCTAATATAGTCCTTGTTTACCAATGCTATTTTTGCATCTAAAGCTTTTACCTTGTTCATTATAGACTGCACATTTTGAGTAGCTTCCATAGTTTTATAAAGATTGGCCTGTGCTTCTAAATTTGTGCCGACTAAAAGCCTATCTCTTTGAATCTTGTATAGATTTACTTCACTTTCAAGTTCTTTTATTTGGTACTTTAAGGCTTTATACTCTAACTTATAATCTGTATCATCAATTTTTGCCAAAGGTTCACCTTTTACGACTTTGTCGCCTTCTTTTTTAAATAGCTTTACAATCCTACCACTGTCTCTTCTATAAGCTACATCCGTAAAGGTATTTGCCTCCACAAACACAGCGTCAGAAACCGCGTGAGTAACACGATAATATATCCATCTGAAGGCCACTACCGAGAATATCACTATAAGGATTATCAATACAGCTATGCCAATCTTCTTATTTCTGTCCATAGGCTACTACCTCTATAAGTTTATACACTGCCAAAGCGTAAAGATACCTACTTTTTACTACGTCAGTCCTTGCTTTTGTAAGGTAATCTTCTGCGTCTATCACGTCTGTATTGGTACCAAGACCTACTTTGTATTTTTCTGAAGCTATCTTATAATGTTCTTTTGCATCTTTTAGCTCAGACCTTGCCAAAGCAATATCTTTTTCAGCGGTTTTTAAAGCCTCATAAGAAGCTGTGACTTGAAGCTTTACATCGTTTTCTAGCTTTTGATAGTTTACTTTTGCTTGTTTATAAGCCAAAAACGCCTGATGAACTTCGTGAAATCTTTTAAGACCGTTAAATAGTTTCCAAGAAATCCCAGCGCTTAAAAGGTCTTGGTAGTATGGAAGCCCTGGTATTTGATCAGAATATCCATACCTTGCCTCTATATAAGCCTGCGGAAGGTATGTAGATTTCGCAAGAGATTGATAATCCCTGGCTTTTTTTATAAGAGTTTTTCCATATTTTAGTATAACTCTATTTCTTAAAGCTATATCTATAAGCTGATTTAAATCATATTTGCTAAGAGGATTTGATATCGAACCTATATCTTCTAAATGATGAACTGGTCTTCCTATAAGGTTTGAAAGTTTCTGAAGATAAACTTTGTATTCGCCTTGGTCTTGAGCCAGCTTTTGTTTTGCTTGGTTTAACTTCACCTTTGTTTGTAGTATATCTTTAAAAGCTACTAGACCCTGCTCGTACATCTTTTCTACGTTGTAAAGATGTCTTTCGTAGTCTTTTACCTCTTTTTTATCAACATCAATAAGTTTTCTTTTCACCAATGCATTTATATAAGTATCCATTACATCTATTTTGATATCCGTTTTGACAGCTGTTAGCATATATTTTTGTGCTTTTATATCGTCTTTTGAGATTTTATACTTATAGAAACTTGGCATATTAAACAAAGGCTGTTTTAAACCAAAAGTCCACTGGGTAAAATGTCCTTTCTGAAAAACAAAGCTGGTGGTCCCTTCTGGTATAGCAAGCTCTCTACCAACATTTGAAGTGACGTTAAAACCTATGGACGGCAAAAAATTTCCAAAAGCTTCTTTTTTCTTTTCAGAAGCTATCTTGGTATTTAGCTTTTGATAAAGTATATCTGTATTATATTTTACAGCAGAGTTTATGGCTTCTTTCAAACTTATACCAAAAGATATTTGAGCAAAAGCCAAGACTCCCAAAAAGTATCTTCTCATAAAACTCCAAGTTCTTTTAAAGCCTTTTCCCAAATAGGTTTTGGATTTTCCTCGGTAAATATATATATCTCAAGAAGATGCTTAGAAAGTCCTAAGAGCATGTGAGCTTTGTAATCCTCTTTTATACCACAAAGACTCAGCACTTCTTTTGTCTTGTTAAGAAATATCAGTCTACCCTCTTTATAAAATTGTTTAAATCTATCGTCTGTGCACATCCCTTCAAAAAGAAGTACCCCGAAAAGTTTGCTTTTTTCAAGCATTTTAGAAAAGCCATCTATAAAAAACTTTTTCTTTGCCTCTTTTATCTTGCCAGCTTTAGCAAATTTTATAGCTTCTTCCGCATTTTCTAAAAGTTCTTTTCTCGACATGGTTAATATGCTTATAAAAAAATCTTCTTTCGATTTGAAGTAAACATAAAAAGTCCCATGAGCTACGTTGGCCTTTTCTGTAATATCAGATATTTTTGTTTTGGTAAAACCTTTTTCATAGAAAAGCTTTATACCAGCTTCTATTATAGAAAGCTTTGTCTCTAAAGCCTTTCTTCTCTTCTTTTGTCTAGCTTGATTATTGTGCTCAGATATGCCTTCTTTTCCAATTTTACTTACTGACTCGTCAACCATAATTTAATTATAACAAACCCTCTAAGAACTTGTCAAGGGTTGATTTGTCATAGTTTGACATATACCTGGCCACATACTTTCCAATGATATCCGTTTCAACGTTTACATAGTCTCCCACCTTTTTAGCGTACAGGTTTGTATGCTCCCACGTATGAGGGATAATGTTTATCCTTATAAAATCCTCAAACACATAGTTTATAGTGAGGCTTATACCATCTATCGCTATAGAGCCTTTAGGAACCACCATAAGCTTGTAAGAAGATGGTATATATATATCTAACTCCCTATGCTCTCCCAAGGTTTTTATACTTTTAACAGTAGAAACAAAATCCACGTGACCTAGCACAATATGACCATCAAGCCTAGAAACCCCGGCTAACATAGATCTTTCAAGATTTACCGGGTCTTTAGCTTTTAGGTATTGAAAGTTTGTCCTTATCATAGTCTCTTTTGACACATCAAAGCAAAACCCATCTTTTTCTTTTTTTACCACAGTAAGACAAGCGCCGTTTATAGCTACGCTATCCCCTATCTTTACTTCTAAAGAAGATTTCACACACAGCCTAGTATTGTCTTGGGATTTTGATATAGAGCTTATAAAACCAACCTCTTCTATAAGACCGGTAAACATTAAAAGTCTTCCACAGGTCTTCCGTAATAAAAACCTTGAACAAAATCTGGCTGAATTTCTTCCATATACTTTGCATCTTCTTCAGTTTCTACACCTTCTACAAGGATTTTGTAGCCAGAGCTTTTTAACCCTTCCGCAAGCCACAAGAGCATATCTTTGCCCTCTCTTAAGAAAAACTTATCCAGCTTTACAATATCTGGTTTTATTATGTTTAGCTTTTGGAAAGATGAGTTTTCTGTACCAAAATCATCTAAGGCGATGCCAAAACCAAGAGATTTAAGCTCATTTACCAAATATCCTATTGATTCCAACGGTTCTTTTTCTTTTCTCTCCGATATTTCAAACACCACATCTTGATAATTCACCATATCTTCTAAAATACACTTCATACGTTTTTTGTTTTTCTTAAAGATATTCACAATCCTAAGCGGCATATTTATAAAAAGTTTTGGCCGTGGAGTTATATCTAAATTTCTTATTTTTTTTATAGCCATATCTATAACATACTCCTCAAAAGCATAGATGATATTAGAAGAGTAAATAAGGTCTATAAATACGTAAGCTGGTATTATCTCCCCGCTTTCTGAAATAAGTCTCATAAGAACTTCATAACCGTATATCTTTTTTGTTTTAAAATCTACTATTTTCTGAAAAACAGGAAAAAGTCTTTTATCTTCCATGGCTTTTACTAAGTCGGATATACCTATACTAAACTTGTTTTTTTTCATCAAATTACATATTACAACCTTGTTTGAGTTGTAAATGATTGGCGTTTCTTTGGTACATGATAAATCAACAGTAGACTCTTTTTTTAGGCAACTAAAAGCGTTGTTTAAAATCTCGTCGAAAGTATCACCGTGTTCTGGAAAAGAGGCTATTGCTGCGCTAAACGTGATGTTTTCGTCTTTAAAATCCTTCTTTTCTTTTATCTTGTCGTTAAAAGTTTTTCTTATCCTTTCTTCTACTTTAAGTGCTCCTGATATATCTGTATTTGGTAGTATAACAAGAAAACTACCACCTTCATACTTACCTGCTATATCACTTTTCCTTAAACTCTCTTCCATACTATCTGCTAACGTTATAAGTACTTCGTTTCCCTTTTCATAGCCAAATTTTTTATTTATACCCCTTAGATTGTCAATATCTAAAATTAATAAAGAAAGGTGTTTATTTTCTCGTTCGCTATAAGCTACAAGCTTCCTTCCTATCTCCTCCAAACATTCAATAGAGCTTATAAAAGTTTCTTTATAAAGCGCCAGTAAGCTAAGAGACATCCTGTCTTTTTTCATGCCAAAGAGCTCACTCCATATATAATATCATGATATATACCAAGAAGGGCTTTGGCACCTTCTCCAGCAGCCGTTATTATCTGCTTAGCAAAAATGTTGGTGCAATCTCCAGCCGCATAAGCACCAAGCAACGATGTCCTATTATTTTGGTCTATGATTATCTCACCCCATTTGTTCAGCTTGATACCGCTGTTGATAAAAAGCTCTGTATTTGGCTTTGTGCCTATTTCTACAAAAACACCGTCTATTTCTATATCGTAAATTTTTTGATTTTTCATATCCTCTAACTTAACACCCACTACACCTATCTTTTCATCTACATGGATTTCCAACACCCTATGGTTTGTGAGAGCTTTAACCTTTTCATTTTTTAAAACTTTACTTTGTAAAGACTCGTCCGCTCGAAATCTATCGGTGTATTCTACTATAGTTATAGAAGAGGCATAGTTTGTGAGTTGCTCTGCTGCTTCAAAACCAGAGTTTCCACCGCCTACTACTATCACCTTTTTACCCTTATAAAAGGGTGCATCACATGTGTAGCAATAAGATACACCCTTACCTATGCCCTCTTCCTCTCCTTTTACGCCTAGTTTTTTATGGTCTGCTCCGGTGCATATCAAGATGTTTTCTGCTTTTATCGTCGTACCGTTTGAAAGAGATATAAAAAATTCATGCTCTTTTATGACTCTGAAATCTATGGCTTCAGCATACAAAGGCGATACTTCCAAATATTCAAGCTGCTCTATAAGCCTTTGAACAAAGCTAATGCCATCTATATTTTTAAACCCCATATAGTTTTCTATATCCCCTGAGGTTAGTATCTGACCACCTATGTCCTTTGTAACAAGGACAAAGTCCATCTTTTTCCTAGCAGCGTATATAGAAGCTGTCACTCCAGCTGGACCACCCCCTAATATAACGAGCTTTTTATCCATCTTTATCTCTCCTTATGTAATTTGCAAGGCTAGCCAACAAACTAGCAAGGTAAGTCATATCTTTTAGCCTTTTCAAAAGAAAAAGTATGGAGCTTGCTATTATTATCCAAAATATAGTGATTACCACCATACATATAGCTATAACACCCAGAAAAAATGTATTCACATCCATATTATAACACTTTTTTTAACATATCAAACAAAGCATTTAAGGCTTTTCTTCTATGAGAAATTTCATTTTTATGCTCTATATTAGCAAGGCTAACATCATAACCTTCCGGTATAAAGATTGGATCGTATCCAAAACCCAAGCTCCCAGAAGGCTCTTTTGCTATATAACCCTTTAACTCCCCTTCTCCAAATATTCCCTGAGAATTTGACATCATCACCACTATAGCGCTTACAAACTTTGCTCTTCTATTTTCTTCGTTTTCTAAAAGCCTCAAAACTTTTAGATTGTTTAAGTCATCTTTTGGAAGATTGTAATCTTCTTCTTTCAAAACATGAGACCCAAACTCCTCTTTGTAAAACCTTGCAGAATAAACACCGGGCCTACCACCAAGGGCTTCTATCACAAGGCCAGAATCATCTGCCAAAGCTGGTATTCCAAAGGCCTCATAGTAAGCCCTTGCCTTCAAATACGCGTTTGATAAAAAAGTGTTGGCAGTCTCTTCTACATCAAGCTCGTAAGGAGGTTTTACAAACTCTATGTTTAGAGCTTTTAACATAGAAGATATCTCTTCAAACTTCTTTTTGTTGGACGTACAAATCATCAGTTTCATAACTTTATTCTATTCTAATTTTTATCTCCATATCAAGTGTTGAACTCACTGGCCTTTGGTCTTTTGTGGCTGGGAAAAATTTCCAACTTGATAGCTCTTTTTGAAGAAGAGCGTTTAAACTTGGGTTTGGTGTAGGGTTCAACAATACAGCCTTAGAAGAGCCATCCTTTCTTATGTAAAACCTAACTCTTAAAACAATTTCTTTCACATCTGGAAGAAGGCTTTGAGGAATACGTGGTTTAGGTTTGTAAAGAGCCCGTGGTGGTGTATAAGCGTTTTTAAAATAATCAGAAGAGCCATTGTTCTCTCGTGGTTTAGAAGGTAAAGACGGCACATTGGAAGGGGCTTTTGAAGGCAAATTTAGAGAGTTTTGACTTACAGCAGGCTTACTTTCAGCATTTTTTGTGTTTTGAAGAGCGGTGTTTGGCGTAGGATGGGTTTGGTTTTGTGGTTTAGGAATTGCTTTAGCATGTTGTTGCAAAGGTTTTTGAGAGGGTCTAGAAGGTGTTGTGGTTTTTGGTTTTGGTATATTTTGCTTAATAGGTTTTGGTATTTGGACTTTTTCGTTTTCAACAACTTTTGGGGCTTTTAATATAAGTATCGTAGGAGAATGAGGCTTAGGAGTTTTTAAAGATAAACTAAAAACAAAGATAAGGATTAGCCAAAAAGCCAAAGACAGGAAAAAAGAAAATACATAATCCTTATGTAGACTCATTTTGATTTGACCGCTATAAGAAGATGAAAAAAGCCTGCGTTTTGGGCTTTTAGCATAGTCTTTACCATAATACCGCTTGGGGCTTCTTTATCAGATGCTATCATAACGTATTGATTTTTGTTAAAATGGGTTTTTAGGTAATCTCCCAAATCATCTAAGCTCACCGGTGTTTTATCCACATATATAGTTTGGTCTTTTGATATGCTTATGGTGATAAGCTTGTTGTGTTGTGGAAAAGAAGAGGCCCTTCCTTTTGGAAGATTTACCTTTATAGAGTTTATATTTACCATCGATAAAGAAGCAAGCATAAAGGTAACCAAAAGGAAAAACATCACGTCTATAAGCGGTATTATGACTATCCTTGCCTTTTTGGGTTCTCTTGGTCTTTTTAATTTCACGCTTCACCTTTTGCCATTTTGATGTGAGCTACAAGCTTGGTGCCAAGGCGTTCTAACTCGTCCAAAGTAAAGGCTATGGCTTTGGAAAGATAGTTGTATCCAAAAAGAGCCACTATCGCCACCAAAAGCCCCATCGCTGTAGAAAAAAGAGCTTCTGCTACACCCCCAGTTACTTCCTTTGGAGCCACCAATCCGCTTGATCCTATAATGCCAAAAGCCTTTATCATACCCACCACAGTCCCAAGAAGCCCTATCAAAGGAGCAGCCGTTATAGACGTGTCCAAAAGCCACATACCCCTTGATAGCTTAGAAGATAGATGCATCGCCTCATCTTGAGCTATTGATTCTATCCACCAAATAGGCGTATCTTTTACTTTGTTTGAGGCTTTTAGTATCGTTTTGAAAAATTTTATATATACATTTGAATCTGGCTTTGATTCTAAAAGCTTGGAAAAACCATCAAGGTCAAAGTCATAAGACTCAAGGGCATCGTGAACATCTTTTGGAATACTGGCATTCTTTAAAAGATTCATAAGTCTTTCTATGATGATAGAAAGCGCTAACACACCAAGAAAAAATAAAACAACTACCGCTATACCAAAACTAAACATATTTATCTCCTTAAAAGCTAAAGCAAAAAAGACTTAGGGCAATATCCTCTTAGCGTACAAAAAATGCTTTATCAGATATGGATCGTTGGCTACGTCGTCCACTATGACCCTTCCATAAACAGAAGATGCTTCTATCATCTTTCCATTTCCTATATATATGCCAACATGAGATGGGTATGGAGCGTATGTAGAGAAAAACAACAAATCACCGGGTT
>JAGDWZ010000010.1:13247-16499 GCA_023269915.1 Hydrogenobaculum sp.
CCAACATGAGATGGGTATGGAGCGTATGTAGAGAAAAACAACAAATCACCGGGTTTAAGATGATGCCTTACCAGTTTTCCAAGTCTAGCTTGCTCTCTGGCAGTCCTTGGTAAATCTATACCAAGTTGTCTAAACACATCTTGGGTAAAAGCCGAACAATCCATACCTTCTCTTGAATTGCCGCCAAACTTATAAGGTACGCCAAGATATTGAAATGCCACCTCTTTTAGCCTTTCCACAAAATTCCTATTTACACCTTCGTAAGAGTAAGAATGACTATAAGGTTTGTAGGTGTAAGAAACGGGGCTAGCCCCCGCATTAGCATAAGCTATGTTTTGTCTTATGTACTCACCTATTATATCGCCTCTTTTTGATACATAAGGGTTGTTGTATTCGCTTATTATGCGTTTTATAGGATCTCCCAAGCTCATACTTACACCAAAAGCCAATATACCAAGAGCTATCAACATTTTCCTCATGAGCTACCTCCTTTAAAATGTCTTATCTATACTAACATAAAAAGTCCGCCTTTGGGCATATTGAGGTCCAAAAACCCCTATGCCTTGGTCCCTAAGCTCATAAACGTTGTTAAATAAGTTTACCACATAAACGTTAACACTGGTATGACCAAATGCTTTAGTATAAAAATCTTTTGTAATCCCGACGTTGGTCTGGAAATAAGAAGGTCTGTGAGTAGTGTTTGGTGGATAATCGCCGCTAGCAAGTCCAGACCCATATATATTATCGGCGTAAACAGTTATATCTTTAAAAGGCTTATAATATCCACCAAAAGATGCCGTATAAGTTTGGTCGTGGTCCATGTATATATAGTTATTTTGAAGATATTGAAGTTGATCTTCGGTAAAATTGTATTGCTGGTCTATGGCATCCTCTGCTCTTGCCACAGAGTAAGCAAAGTTTAGATAAGCCCCGTAGCGTTTTTTCATTTTAGATATATTTAGGTTTATACCGTATTCTTTGCCGTGCTTGTAGTTAAAAGGTGTCAACACCCTTGCGTTTCCAAACTGCCCATCGTCAAGAACATCGTGGATTTCTTCAAAGTAAGCATCCAGCATTAAATTTGTAGAGTCAGGAAACTTATGGCTCAAACCTACATCGTAATAGCTGCTTCTTTGAGGAAGCACAAAATAGCCTATTTGGTCTGGTGATAATCCGCTGGCTGCTATAGTGTCTGCCGTAGTCCCTTGAAGTATAGAAGCGTTTTGCTTTGTGACTAATAGCATAGGAGCTGGTGTAAAAAACCTTCCGTAGCTTATATGAAAAGCCGTAGACTTTGAATAGTGATAAACAAGAGATGCCCTTGGACTAAGCTGGTCTGTCCTTACAAACTGATCTATATAGTCAAACCTAAGCCCGTATATAAAGTTAAGCTTTTTTAGCATATGCCAGTTGTCTTGTATGTAATAACTAAACGTATAACCCGTTTTTGCGTTTGAGTAAGGGTAAACGTTTGGCACAGTGGAGGTTTGATTTAACTGTGAATCGGCTGGGAATGCATAGGTAGTAAAGTTTCCTATAGACCTCTCATCTTGAATAAATATCCCTGTTTTTATCTCGTGATTGGATATCTTATGAGATATATCAGCTTGTATACCGCCAGAGGCATCTTGATACTTTGAATCTGTAGCTTGACCTGTATAAATAAGGTCTCCTATCAAATCTGGTATGTAGTGAATCTTTGAGTATGTGCCAAATACATCAAAATGATATTTTGTATCCTGTCCATAGTTTCCATCCAAAGCACCTATAATAAAGTTGTAATCTTCATGCTGATTGTCGTTTACAAAAGTAGGTGGATAGTTAGAAGAAGTATATGTGTTGCCGTTTATTGTAGCATTATAACAGCTTCCAGACGGCGATGCATAACTACAAAGAGCATTTGCATTATCTTGGTCTGGAATTTGATATTGAGCATACACAGAACCTATCACCAAAGAAAGTCTGTTTTCAGGATTTAAAAGGTAAGAAAAGTATGCAAAGTAATCTTGGGTTTGAGACCTATCGTGTATTGGATGCTTTGTGGGGGCTTGAAGTCCGTCGTGATTTTGAAGATATTGGGCCGATACAAAATAACTAAACTTTCCAATAGTATCTTCGTCGTCAAAATGGGCTCCGGCGGTGGCATCTGTGCCAAATATAGCTCCGATAGAACCGCCTTTTTTAAAACCCTGCTTTGTAGTGATATCCAATATACCAGCCGTATGAAGACCATATTGAGCTGGCAGAACACCAGTTAAAAAATTTACAGAAGATATGGCTCTTGTGGGTACCACAGAAGAAAATCCAGCCAAATCTATCGGAAGGTAAGAGCCGTTTATCCTGTATTGGATGTTGGCATGGTCTCCTCTTACGTGAATTTGACCAGAAGTATCTTGAACAACGCCGGGGGATGTGTAAAGGACTATATTGTTTACACTTTGATAAGCACCAAGGGGTAGCTTTTTGATAAAGTCTCTCGTTATTCTTTGACTTAAAATTCCTTTTGAAAGACTTGGAGTCTCAACATATCTTTTATAAATATACTCTAGTTTTAACTTCTTAGGGGCTATAGATATATTTATTGGAGATTTTGAGGATACTATCTTAATGGTAGGTTTATAACCCTTTTTTATGGCTTTTAAAGCAAAAATCTTGAGATTTGTATTTATATGAAAAACACCGTTTTTATCAGACTTTGTCTTATAAAGGACTTTACCGCTACTGTTTAAAAGCTCCAAAACAACGCCTTCTACAGGTTTTCCAAGAGTATCCTTTACTACCCCTTGATAATCAAAAGCATAAGCTTGAGCTATCAAGCATCCTAACGCAAAAATAACTTTTTTCATAAAATACCTCCTTTTAAAAAGTTTAGGGTTTAAAAGTTTGTTAAAAGCCCAATACCCTAAACTAAAGGAGGTGAGCGAGAGCGAGGTTTTACAGATATTACAAAAGTTTTAAAAAAAGGTTTTATGTATATGGGTTTTGGCAACTCGGCTTTTGGAATGCTTGGAAGAGGCTTACCTGAACTTTCTATATTGTTAGATATTTTAAATATACATATAGGACAATCATCGTGAATTTTATCATCTTTATGCTCATGGACTATAGCTACATTTGAGGCAAACAAAAAAGAAAAAGCACATATCAAAGCTACTATAAATCTTTTCTTTCTTATGTAATCAGCCACCTTGGAAAGCAAAATCATCTCAAACAAATATTATAACCTGGATTTTAATTTTTCGTTAAAATCAT
>JAGDWZ010000051.1 GCA_023269915.1 Hydrogenobaculum sp.
TTGACATAGGTTTTTTGGCTTTTAGCGATATTAAAATCCATGAAAGATTTAAATCTTACTGCGCTTCTCATCAACGTTTTTGTGGGTTTGTTTTTGTTCTTTTTCAAGAATAAGCTTGAAACTCTTGAAAAGGAGATAGAAAACCTAAGGCAAAAATCTGTGATAAAGGAAGACTATCACAGGGAGCTTGATAGGTTTTTCAAAGAAGTGTTTAGAAGACTTGACAGATTGGAGGCTTACTATGTGGGACAAAACCAAGCTAAAAAGCGTTAAAAATCTCTATCAAGAGGAAGTGCTTCAAATACCAGCTATCTTTAAGGGCAAGGCTGATTATATCTACTTTTTGATGGCACAATCTTATCAGGAATCTGGCTGGGATGAGACAAGCATCTCTAAGACTGGTTGTAAAGGCTTTGCTCAATTTGAGCTATCCACTTGGAAGTTTGTTTGGAAAAAGCTGTTAAAACATCAAGAGATACCAAGCATATGGGATATAAAAGCTCAAATTGTGGCTCAGCATACTTATATGAAATATCTTATAAACGCTGTTTCCAAAAAAGAACCTATACTTCCAAGGCTTGAGATTTTATCCTCTTCTTTGATGGCTTACAACGGTGGGCTTGGTGTGATAGAGTGGTGTTTGGAGTATCACGGCGTTGTTTCTGTGATAGCTTTAAGAGATTATAGAAATTCTCACAAAAGCACATATCCAGATGAAAACAAGATTTTTGAGATTTTAAACTATCCTATATCCATATTTAACATATGGCGTAGTCTTAAAGAAATTGCTATATAATAGTCATGAATGAGGTTTTACGTAAAAGAATGGGATGAGGTAATACTTGTAAGCGTTTTGCTTTTGTATATAATAGGACTCGTAAACATAGCAAGCGCAAGCCTTGTAGGGGTTGCTTTTTTGAAGTTTAACTTTGCTTTGTATAAAAAACTTATCCTCCAAGTTGTGGCTGGTATTTTGGGTTTTTTGTTGGCTTTTGCTTTGACAAAGTTTGACTACGAAAAGCTTAAAAACCCGAAGTTTATATATAGCATTATAACATTGAATATGTTTTTGCTTATAGTGGTGCTTGTTATAAAATATGCAAGACACATGCCTGTAAACAGATGGTTGTTTGGAACGAGCTTACAAGTATCGGAGTTTTCAAAGATTATAAGCATAGTGTTTTTGGCTTATTATATAAGTAGAAAAGGTGAAGTAAGCGGTACAAGAGAGCTTGGCTTTGCCTCTTTTGTTATAGCGCTTCAATCTTTTTTGATATTTTTAGAACCAGATAGAGGAAGCGCTATATTTTTACTATTTATAGGTTTTATAATGCTTTGGATAGGAAACGCTCCTCCCAAGGTCCTTTATCCTACTCTTGTGGTTTTTGCAATACTTGGCATGATTTTTTTATTTCTAAAAACCGGTAGCAACTATGTGGAGGGGCGTTTTGTGGCGTGGTTAAACCCTTTTGCCAAAGCCAACACAAAAGGTTATCAGATTATTCAGTCGCTTTTTGCTTTTGCCCACGGTAAGCTTTTAGGTGTTGGTATAGGAGAAGGCATACAAAAAGAAGGTTATTTGCCTGAGATAGATACAGATTATGCTCTTGCTCTTATAGGTGAGGAGTGGGGATTTTTGGGGGTTTTGTTTGTGGTGTTTTTATACGGGGGACTTGTTTATAGGATTTTTAAAATATCTGATTTTGCAGAAGATACCTTTGGCAAGCTTATAGCCTTTGGTATAGGCATGTATATAGCTATAGAGTCTATTTGGAATATGATGATGGCTATGAACCTTATACCTTCAAAGGGTATTGCTTTACCTTTTATAAGCTATGGAAGTTCAAACTTGCTGGCAAACCTTATAGCTATAGGACTTGTGATGTCTGTTTATAGGAAAGAGAAAAAACCATGGAAAAGACTTTCTTAATCTCTGGTGGTGGGACTGGTGGGCATTTTTTCCCGGCTCTTAGTTTTTTAAGGCTTTTAAAAGAAAAAAAATTAAAATCCATATACATAGGTTCTTCTTACGGTATTGAAAAGCGCCTTCAAGATGATATACCCGTTCAAAAGATATTTCTTGATACAAAAGGTTTTGTAGGCAAAAGCTACAAAGACAAGCTTAAATCTCTTTATCTTATGGCAAAATCTGTTTATACGTTGAATGCTTTTATAAATTATGATTTTTTAAGCGTAGTTTTTGGCGGATACGCTTCTTTGCCGGTGGGTATTTTAAGCACTTTAAAAAGAAAACACCTTTTCATACATGAGCAAAATACCATTCCAAGCCTTACAAACAGGCTTCTTTCAAAAAAATCAACTTTATCTTTCACTACATTTTACTACACCTCTAAGTTTTTTGAAAATCCTTTGAGGGTTGGTATGCCTTTAAGAGAGGAGTTTTTGGGCTTTTACGATAAAAAAGAACTACAAAAAGAGTTTGGATTGGAAAGCCCTTGTATATTGGTAATGGGTGGGTCTCAAGGGGCAAAAGCGCTAAACGATACGGCTGTTGAATTGTTCCAAAAAACAAACTTTAACGGTGTTATCATCACTGGTGATAAGCATTTTGACGAGGTTTACAGCGCTCTTAAAAGCCTAAAACGTGTAAAAGTATTTCCCTTTTTTAAAGAGGTGTATAAGCTTATGAAAGCTTGTGATGTGGCTGTATCTCGCTCTGGGGCAAGTACTGTATATGAGATGGCAAGCGTTGGGCTTCCTGCTGTTTTTGTGCCATATCCATACGCTTTTCACAACCACCAGTATTACAACGCTTTGGAGATAAAAGATTTGGGCGGTGCAAAACTCTTAGAACAAAAAGACTTAACCTTGCAAAATCTTATAGAGGCTCTTGAAGATATATTAAAAAATTTAGAAAGCTATTCAAAAAACATATCTTCTTTTTGTATAAAAAATGAAAAAAATGGTATAATGTTACCGCAAGAGATTATGCTTAAAAAAGTGTTGGAGATCTTATGAAGGATTATGAAAGTATTTTGGTAAACCGTCTTAAAAAGTATAACCTTAAAAAAGATGTTATAAAAGTGTTTTTAGAACTTATTAAAATTAAATCTAAGGAAGATAACTTAGATATATTAAAAAATTTTGGGATAACTGATAAAGATATAAAAAACTTTTGCGAAATAAAACAGATACTTTTAAACACGGACGAATGTCTTAAAAAACGAATAAACCCAATATTTGATTATCTGAAAGATTTCATATACAAGTTTCTGGATTTGTTTTGCAATTTTACCGAGGATGCCATTCACAACTTTGTTATAGATTGTATAGAGCTTGGTTTTGTTTTGGAAAAAGAAAATGAAAATATCTTTGACTTTTACAGAGCCCAAAATATTTTATCTTCTTATACTATAGAAGCTATAAGAAATTATAAAGACGAGCATCAAGATGTATCCATTGATGTGTTTAGTCTTACGGCTTCTTTTGTGAAGTTTTCTCATTTTGCTTCAGAAGTAGTTTCATTGGCTTACTATGAAAAGCTGATTGCGGACAAAGTGCATGAGGTATATGTAAAATCTACAAGGGACCCACTTTCTAATCTTTACAATAGGACAAAGTTTAACGATATAAAAACTCATGAATTTTTCAGGTCAAAACGCTATAAAACAACGTTATCTTTATGCTTGTTTGATATAGATGATTTTAAAAAGATAAATGATACATATGGTCATACGGTTGGTGATAGAGTGATAAGAGAGCTTGGTAGAATTATCCTAGACAACATTAGAAAATCTGATATAGCCTTTAGATGGGGTGGTGAAGAGTTTTTGATACTGTTTACTCATACTCATATGGATGAAGCTAAGCTAGCCTGTGAAAAGCTGCTGAATAAAATAAGAAAAGCAGAGATAAAAGAAGGTGAAAACACGATTAAATTTACCGTAAGCATGGGTATAACTGAGCTAAAAGAAGAAGATGATAGTATTGAGAAAGCTGTTGAAAGAGCTGATAAAGCCCTTTACAATGCAAAAAGAAGCGGTAAAAATCGTATTGAGATTTTGATATAAATTAAGTTGCAAAAATAATCGTAAAAGCTTAAAATGTATATATGCTAACTCAAGAGATAAAAGATGCTATAGAAGCTCATGTAAAGTATTTTGGGTCTAAAGAAGAGGCTCTTTTGCTGTCCCTTCATTCTATACAAGAGCATCTTGGCCATATACCAGAAGAGGCTTTGGAAGAGCTTTCTTATATTTTAGATATACCGCTTCATCACATAAAAGGTGTGGTGGCTTTTTATGAGATGTTTGATACCGGTGAGAAAGCCAAGCATCGGATATACGTTTGCAACAGTATAGTTTGTTATCTTCTTAAAAGCCATAAAGTTTTCAATGCTGTAAAAGAGCTTCTTGGTATAGAGCCTGGTCAAGTGACGAGAGATGGTATGTTTAAGCTTGTGGAAGTCCAGTGTCTTGGTGCTTGTTCGGAAGCCCCAGTTTTCATGGTAGACAACGATATTTATAAATATGAATCAAAGGAGCGGCTTCATGAAATACTTGCCAAATATAGCTAATATACACGCTGAAACAGAGCTAAACCTGCTTCTTAAAAGGGCCAAGCGCAAACAAACTGCAGATATAAAAGAGTACTTAAAAGACGGCGGTTATCTTGCCTTAGAAAAAGCCCTAAACATGAACCCAATGGATATAGTGGAAGAAGTAGATAAGAGCAATTTAAGAGGAAGAGGTGGAGCTGGTTTTCCCACTGGTAGAAAGTGGAAGTTTTGTCTTCAGAATCCGGCTCCTAGATATTTGGTGTGCAACGCCGACGAATCAGAACCAGGTACTTTTAAAGATAGGCTTATCATAGAAAGAGATCCTCATCTTCTTTTGGAAGGTATGATTATATCCGCTTACGCTCTTGGGGTAAACAGAGCTTACATATATATAAGGGGTGAATATCCAGCTGGATATTATATATTAAAAAATGCTATAGAAGAGGCAAAAAAAGAAGGCTTTTTAGGTAAAAATATTTTAAACTCTGGCTTTGACCTTGAAATACTGGTAGCAAGGGGAGCCGGAGCTTATATATGCGGTGAAGAGACGGCGCTTCTTAACTCTATAGAAGGCAAAAGAGGTCATCCAAGGCTAAAACCACCTTTTCCAGTGCAAGTAGGCTTATGGGGTAGGCCGACCGTTGTAAACAACGTAGAGACTTTATCAAATATACCTATCATCATAAACCTTGGTTCAGAAGGCTACAAAGATATAGGGCCTATGGACTACCCAGGGCCAAAGCTTTTCCCGGTAAGCGGCAAAGTTAAAAAACCCGGTGTTTATGAGCTACCTATGAACACCACACTTAGAGAGGTCATATTTAAATACGCTGGCGGTACTATCAGAAACGTCCCCATAAAGGCTGTATTTTCAGGAGCTCTTGATTGCCTTAGCGTAAATGAGCTTGATACTCCTATGGATTACTCTCAATTTGGTTTTGGTGGCACTGGTACTGTCATAGTGCTCACCGAAGAAGATGATATAGTAGAAGCTTGTTATAAGATAGCTGAGTTTTACGAGCACGAAACATGTGGCTTTTGTACGCCGTGTCGTATAGGCTGCCACGAGCAAGCTTACCTTCTTGACAAGATAGTAAAAGACGAAGCTACACCTCAAACATGGGAAGGTCTTAGGTTTGTTACAAAGTATATTCAGCCTACTTCTGTGTGCGGTCTTGGAGCGGTGGCAAGTAGGCTTATCAAGCAAGCGATGGAAAAGTTTCCAGAGGATTTTGCCAAAAAAGAACAAAAATCTTTTGCACATATTTGATTTTTGACTAATTTTTCTTATCAATTTTTGGAGGTTTTTATGAGAAGCGATGTTATACAAAAAGGTTACGATAAAGCTCCTCATAGGTCTTTGTTGAGGGCTTGCGGTTTTAAAGATGAAGATTTTGGAAAACCGATAATAGGCGTTGCAAACTCTTACATAGATATAGTCCCAGGTCATGTGCACCTTAGAGAATTCGTAGAACCTATAAAAGATGAGATAAGAAAAGCCGGTGCTATACCAGTGGAATTCAACGTTATAGGGGTTGATGATGGTATAGCTATGGGACATTACGGTATGCACTATTCTTTGCCAAGCAGAGAACTTATAGCAGATGCCATAGAAACCGTCGTAGAAGCTCATCAGCTTGATGGTCTTATTTGTATACCAAACTGCGATAAGATAGTCCCGGGCATGCTTATGGGCGCTATGAGGGTAAATGTCCCTACGGTGTTTATAAGCGGTGGGCCCATGGCCACTGGTAAGCTTGGAGACAAAAAAATAGATTTGGTTTCTGTGTTTGAAGGTGTTGGTAAGCTAAACAAAGGCGAAATCACAGAAAAAGAGCTTCTTTTGATAGAGCAAAACGCTTGTCCTTCTTGTGGGTCTTGCTCTGGGCTTTTTACGGCAAACTCTATGAACTGCCTTACTGAGGTGCTTGGGCTTGGGCTTCCGGGAAACGGCACCATACTTGCTATAGACCCAAGAAGAGAGGCCCTTGCAAGACAAGCGGCAAGACAAGTGGTGGAGCTTGTAAAAATAGATTTAAAACCAAGAGATATTGTCACAAAAGCATCTTTTGACAACGCTTTTAGAGTGGACATAGCCATGGGTGGGTCTTCCAACACGGTGCTTCATCTTTTGGCCATTGCAAGAGAGGCTGGTATAGAGTATAAAATGGAAGACATAGATAAGATTTCAAGAGAAACGCCTACTCTTTGTAAGATATCTCCTTCTTCAGATTATCATATGGATGATCTTGATAGGGCTGGTGGTATAAGTGCCATTATGAAAGAGCTTCTTAGAAACGGTCTTTTGGACGGTAAGCAAAGAACCGTCACCACTAAAACTATAGAAGAAATCGTAAAAGACGTAGATATAATGGATGAAGATGTTATAAGGAGAGTGGAAAACGCTTATTCAAAAGACGGGGGCCTTGCTATACTCTTTGGTAATTTGGCACCAAAGGGTAGCGTAGTAAAAACTGCAGGCGTGGCCAAAGAGATGCTTCAGTTTAAGGGAAAAGCCATTTGCTTTGATTCCGAGGAAGAGGCTATAGAAGGCATAAGAGGAGGCAAGGTAAAACCAGGGCATGTGGTGGTGATAAGGTACGAAGGCCCAAAAGGCGGTCCTGGTATGAGAGAGATGCTGAGCCCCACTTCTACCATCATGGGTATGGGACTTGGAAGCTCTGTAGCTCTTATAACCGATGGAAGATTTTCAGGTGGTACTAGGGGCGCCTGTATAGGACATATTTCTCCAGAAGCGGCGGCTGGCGGTCCCATAGGTATCATACAAGATGGCGATGAGATCCTTATAGATATACCAAATAGAAGGTTAGAGCTTTTGATACCTCAAGAGGAGTTTGATGCTCGTTTAAAAGCTTTTAAACCAAAAGAAAAATCTATAAAAAGCTCTTGGCTAAAGCGCTATAGAAAATTTGTAAAAGACGCATCAGAAGGGGCTATACTTTCGGCAGATTGATGTTTAAGATAGAAAAAACCGATGGTTTAGCAAGGGCCGGTGTACTTTCTACGGCCCATGGAGACATACTGACGCCTGTTTTTATGCCGGTGGGTACCAAAGGCACTGTAAAAGCCATGACTCACCAAATACTTGAAGAGCTTGGTACCCAAATAATACTTGGCAACACCTATCATCTTTATTTAAGACCAGGTCCTGAGCTTATAGGAAAGTTTGGTGGTCTTCATAAATTTATCAATTGGAATAAGCCTATTCTTACAGACAGCGGCGGTTTTCAGGTGTTTTCTTTATCTAAAAAAAATAGTTCAAATGTTAAAATAACAGAAGAAGGGGTATATTTCAAAGACCATCTTCAAGGAGATAAGCATCTTTTTAGTCCAGAGAGGGTGATAGAGATTCAAGAGATTTTTGGTTCTGATATTATTATGCCTATAGATGAGTGTATATCGCTTCCAGCTTCTTACGAATATACGAAAGAAGCTCTTTATAGGACTGTAAGATGGTTAGAGCGCTCCAAAAAAGCCAAAAAACGAAAAGACCAAATGCTTTTTGGTATTGTTCAAGGGGGCGAGTATAAAGATTTGAGAAAGCTTTCTGCAAGACTAACTGTAGAGTTTGATATGGATGGATACTCTATAGGTGGGTTGTCTGTGGGTGAGTCAAAAGATATCATGTATTCTATGACGGCTTACGTTGTGGAAGAACTACCTTTTGAAAAACCTCATTATCTTATGGGTGTTGGGAAACCAGAAGATATATTGGAAGCTATTTCTCTTGGAATAGATATGTTTGATTGCGTGATTCCTACAAGAAACGCTCGTACTGGGCTTTTATACACATCAAAAGGTGAGCTTGTTTTAAGACATGAGCGCTACAAAGAAGACCCAAAACCTATAGACGAAGAGTGTGATTGTTATACTTGTAAGAACTTTTCAAGGGCTTACCTTAGACACCTTTTCATGATGGAAGAAATATCTTCTTACATTCTAAACACTATTCACAATCTTCACTTTTTCTTAAACCTCACTAAAAAAGCAAGAGAAGCTATAATGCAAGGTAGGTTTTTGGATTTTAAAAGCGAAATGTTAGAAAAGTTTAATATAAAAAATCATAGCATAAACTTAAGCTGAATATAAATTTTAAACTATGAATTTAAAATCTTGGAGTTATTATATACAGCTAAGAGCCTACGATGAATCTGGGAATGTAAAAGAAGATTCTGCCCTTTATATAGTCGGTCTTCCCATCACTGACGATGTGATGAAGGCTGTAGAGATGGAATGCTATGCTCAAAACTATATACCTCAAGAGTTTGCTATAGCTTACGGCAAGGCTTATGCTATAGGCACAGATATAGATATAAAAAACCTTAGCGATTACAAGTTAAATGCTTACGATAAAGAAACAGACCTATATATATTTAACGAAAATGTTAACTTTCATGAAGGCTTAGAACAAGTTTTTAGGATTTTATTAGAACAATCTTTTAAAAATTTTGAACCAAGCAAAGTAGAACCAGTTATAGACGTTGGTATTCCGCCGATAGAAACCTTAAGAGAAGTTTTTGATAAGGTTGTAGTGGATTATCTTAAGTAAAACATCTCTTTTAGTTTTAGCATTTCTTCTAAGGAAAGTTGGCCTGGAGCGTTTGGTTTTTCCAAATATGCGTAGCTTATAAAAGAGCCAAAGATAAATCCAGCGATTCTTGAGATTTTGCCAAATTCTCCCATAGATATCAAAATCTTTGGTGTTTTTACATCTTGGGTACTACACATAAGCCTTGCCACATCTTCGTAGGAGTTTGCCTTTAAAGCGATTTTTGGTATATCCCCATATCTTAGGGCTTCTCTTATAGTTTCTTTTATAACGAAGTTTGCCGGCGTCATTTCAAAGTTGTGATAGGAGACTATGAGCTTTTTGTTGTATTCTTTAGAAAGCCTTGATATATGGGTGATGATGTCTAAAGAAGAAAGCTCTATATCTGTGTAATCAGCCAAAGGCATTAGCTTTTCAAACATCTCTACTCTATTTTCTACATAAGCCCCGCCTTCTTTTTCACTTCTTATGGTTAGTATTGTCTCAAAACCCTTTTCTTTTGCCTTTTGTAAAAGCTCTGATACAAAAGCTATATCTTTGTTGGCAAAAGAATCTACCCTAAACTCCAATATGTCAGCCTTTTGGGCTTTTGATAAAACTTCGTCAAAACGCTCATCAGTGATAGGTATAGCTATCTTCATCAGAAAGACCTCACATACTCAAGATATTGGTTGTAATTTATTATAAGCTCTTCCATAGAATCTGCGCCAAATTTTTCTAATATATGATGAGCTATCACAAAGCTAAGCATTGCCTCTCCCACCACAGAAGCGGCAGCTATGGCTGTAACATCGCTTCTTTCTTTGCTGGCTTTTATCGGCTCTTTTGATATGATGTCTATGCT
This sequence comes from Hydrogenobaculum sp., assembly GCA_023269915.1. Lineage (GTDB taxonomy): Bacteria > Aquificota > Aquificia > Aquificales > Aquificaceae > Hydrogenobaculum. Next base: position 9,934 of record JAGDWZ010000051.1, read on the forward strand.
TCTTAAAGGATTCATAAGTGTAGGTATGGGTTTCATAGCGGCCCTTACCACTATTGGCATGCCGTTTGTCATACCCCCTTCTGTGCCGCCAAGGTTGTTTGAGTATCTTGTATATCCATCTTGATATCCTATCTCATCCATCACTTCAGAGCCAAAAAGCGTAGCTCCTTTAAAACCAAGCCCTATCTCGACTCCTTTTATGGCTTGTATGCTCATCATAGCTTTTGCTATATCCCCATCTATCCTTTTGTCCCATTGAATGTAAGAGCCAAGCCCCGGTGGGACGTTAACTGCCACCACCTCAAATATACCCCCAAGGCTTTCTCCTTGTTCTTTGGCTTTGTCTATATACTCTATCGCTTCTTGGTCTTTGGAAGGGTCTACAAACCTTATGATGGATTTTTCAGCTTCTTTGGCGTTGGTAGCTGGGTCATCTGTGGGTGGATTGGCGGATATTTTTCCTACGCTTAGCACATAGCTATAAACTTCTATGTTTAAGGCTTTTAATAAAAGCTTACAAAAAGCCCCTATTGCTACCCTTGAAGCGGTTTCTCTGGCAGAGGCTCTTTCTAAGACGTTTCTTAAATCCTTTTGGTTGTATTTTATACCCCCCACCAAATCAGCGTGGCCTGGTCTTGGTCTTGTAAAATCTTTAAAATCTTCTGGTTTTTGGCCAAAAGGAGCCATCTTATTTTGCCAGTTTTCCCAGTCTTTGTTTTTTATCTCTATGGCTATAGGTGCCCCTGTGGTTTTTCCAAATCTAACCCCAGATAGTATGTTGGCTTTATCTTGTTCTATAGCCATCCGCCCGCCTCTTCCGTATCCGCCTTGTCTTCTTCTTAGCTCGTTGTTTATAAAATCTATATCCACTTCAAGGTTTGATGGCAATCCTTCCAATATGGATATTAGAGCTTGGCCGTGAGACTCTCCAGCGCTTAAAAATCTTAAACCCATTTAATAATTATATCAAAAGCCACATACTAAAAGCTATAACTTACGTTAGCGCTAAACATATAAGGAGCTACCAATTGATAACCGTTTACGTGGGTATATATAGGTAGTTGTATATCTGCACTCACATCGTAGCTTCCAAACCTGTACTCTATCCCAGGTGTTATAAAAAGCCTTTGAAATCCGCTGTCGTTTGGCAAAGCATCTGACCCATCATCTCTATTTCTTACTGAGTATATGGCTTCTAAAAATGGTGCTAAATGAGTTTTTTGCATAAATCCAACGTAATAACTTCCTAAAGATACATTGTAAGAATCACCAGGATGATATTGCCCACCATCGGACTCATCAGCCGCATAAAAGTTGTGCCTATACATACCTTCGCTAAACCATTGAAAATCTTTATTTATATAACCAAAGTGATAATATCCAAGGAGCATACCCAAAGACCCATAGCCTGGTTGAGTATCTGGGTCTTCTATCTGAAGGTTTGTAAGGTTGTGAGGACCTGTTGGTAGTATGAGACCAAACATTACACCGGTGCTCATATCTGGTGAAAACCCGGAGTATATGCCCATTATCCTTATATCTGCTAATGTAAAGTGCTCAGTGGAAGCTAAGTTTGGATTTTGGTCTGGTGCTCCGGGAACTCCGTTTAAATCGGTTTTAAAATACCTATCCCAAAATGGTATTTCTATGTGAATTCCCCAGCTTCTGTTGAACATGCGCTGATATCCTATGGTAAAGAAGTTTGTTCTTATCTTTTTATCTGGGTTTAAGGCGCTATCCACTTTTGAAGTCCCGTGCCAAGCCTCGTCTTGGTCCATAAAGGTGTACTTGAAAAAGACCGTGTTTTGGGTGTTGGTGGGCATCATGCTCGGAAGAGTTACCTCAAACACTCCGCATCCGCAAGCGCAGGCAAATACCGCTTTTGAGACAAAAAGACTCAACCATTCCCATCTTCTCATATTAAACCTCCTGTGATAAATTTATGTGATTATAACATAAAAATATATGTTAAATATGTGAGAACTTATTGTATAAATTATTAAGTCATGTCAATGTTTGTTGGATAGGTGTAAAATAGAATATAACAGTGTCTGTAGCTTAATGGATAAAGCGCAGGTCTCCGGAACCTGAGATTGCGGGTTCGAATCCCGCCAGACACGTTTAAAGATTTGCTGAGTAGTTGTTTTTATACCTTACGTAGTTTGAAGCGGATTCTTTTATAAGCTCTATTTCCTCTTGTTTTAAATCTCTTACTATTTTAGCTGGCATCCCAGCTACTAAAACACCGCTTGGTATATGTTTGTTTGGAGTTATGAGAGCTCTTGCCCCTACCAGCACAAAATCTTCTATGATAGCCCCGTCCATAATTGTAGCTCCCATCCCCACCAATACAAAATTTTTAATGGTACATCCATGTATGATTGCCCCGTGTCCTATAGTCACATCATGGCCTATGATAGTAGGATGAGTGTCGTGAGTAACGTGTATAACAGAGTTATCTTGGATGTTTGTCCTATCTCCAATCCTTATGTAGTTTACATCCCCTCTTATAACAGTCCCAAACCATACGCTCACATCGTCTCCTAACTCTACATCTCCTATAACAAATGCGTTATCGGCTATATATACACCAGTGCCTATTTTTGGATAAAAGTTTTTGTAAGCTTTTAACATGAAAAATATTATAGCAAATGCTGTTTATATTTAGTGGTTATGATGGTGATGGTGATCGCCGCAGCTAAATCTTGTTAAAAGCTCAAACTTATCGGGAGTTATTAAGGTAAGTTCGTTAGATTCGTATTTTCTTAAAAGCTCATCAAAACTTATTTTATCGTCTTCTCCAAAATACACTTTCATACCGTTTGATATGGCAAGGTTGTAAGCTCCTTGTCCCATGTGAAGGGCTATCAGTTCTCTTACACCAAGAGATAGTAAAAACCTTATTACCATACCGCCCCTTTCTACTGGGTTTCTCAGTGTTTTTACAGTTTTAGAGTTTTTATCGTAAAAAGCAAAAAACTTTACTTCTCCAAAAAGAGGCGATATTCTAAGAGGAGCATTTTCTTTGGGAGCTTTTATGGGTATAGCTACATGGTTTTCGTAGGATTCAAAGCCTTCTGGTAAATCGTAAGTTTCTAACACTTGAAGTGCTCTCATGTCATACCTCCTAAAAATTAAAGTTAATAACTACTAACTATAAAGTTAGTTAAAATTGTATATTAAAGTAGGAGTTTTATCATAATTAGTTTTCTTTGTCTATTCTATCTTCTTCGTGTTTTACGATTTTAGAAAAAACAACTATTAGCAAGCCGCCTATTATGACAGTTTCTACGAGTCTTTGGGCATACATTTTAAACACATTTGGCACTTGCCCAGTTTGAAACATGCAGTTGTAACAATGTGTATGCCCTTGGTAAGGTGTGCCTTCTAACATATGTATAAAGTGCAAGATGCTATGCCAAATGTCCATTAGTTTATTATAAGTCTATTTGCTTTTAAAAGCTACGACAAGTATCGCCAATATACCCATGGCAAACAGAATAGATAGTATTATTACCACCATCCCTGAGTAGTGAGAAAAGGCCATTTGTTGTTTTGCTATTGCTTTCCATGTATTCATAATACTATTTTACAACATCAATATAAAATAAATATAAAAAGAGGGCAAAAGCCCTCCAAATATTTTTGCTTAAGTGAATCTTCCAAAAGCATCTTTGTTCCAAGACATATCTGGTTTTGAAGCAGGAGATGCTGAAGGTTTTACAAGCTTTTTTACCTTTATACCTTTTATCCTTACGTGAGCGGTATACTCTATCTGATTTATCTGTTCTTGCTGATTTTGAGGGTTTTTGTAGATAGTTTGCTGGTGTTTGGCTTTTAAAAGCATGAAACTAAACACCTTCACATCAAGACCGCTCAACGATGTAAGATATATAGCATACCCTAAGTAGTTTAGGATATCTTCTAAATACGGGATAGTGCTACTCATATACCCTGTGTTTGCTATGAGTTCTTTGAATAAGCTTATAAAATCTTTTTTGGATATTCTGTTTGTGGTGGATTTTATGGCTTGAAGGCTTTGTAAAAACTTAGCAAACTCATCGTCTAGTACGTTTGATGTTAGTAAAAGCTCTGTGATATCTTTATTGTAAAGAGTATCGTATCCTACAAAAGAAGCCCAAGCTTCCACTATGCTTGGTACATCGTAGCCTATCAAAGACTTTATCTTTGACCTGATATCTTTGTTGTCTTGGGATACAAATATCTTTTCTAAAAGTGCCTTTTCTTTCATGGTTTTCTCCTTTACGCTATCTCTTCCAAGTCTTTTAACACGCTCTGAAGCCTTGGGGTTATCTCTTCTAATATGTCTAAAATCTCTAAAAACAAATTTTTTTGATGGGGGTCTTTTGTGTTTTCTACGAGGATTTCCATATCCTCTATAAGCTTTACAAACTTTGGCGTCTCTTCTATTAGCAAGCTTATTACTTTAAAATCCATAAAATTACCTCCTTTTTAAAACCCCCCGACAAGGGGGCAAGATATGTTTAGGTGTTTGAAAGTTGGTCGCAAGAGCGGTATAGCACCACTTGGCCAGTTTTTCTATCTTTTTTGCTTCTTATCTCAGATTCTAACTTTCTTATGACACATCTTCCAACACTTACTATGTCTTGCTTGCCAGAGGTTGATAAGACGGTTCCTAAGCTTGGAGTTTTAGAGCTTGATTTTCTTCTTTTTTCCAAAGAGTTTATGATGTTTTGGATAGTGGCTTCTTGACTTTGGTCTTTTAACTCTTTTAGAATATCGTTTAAGATGCTTATCTCTTCGGTGGTTTTTGAGCTTTTAATAGAGCTTTTCTTATGAGAAGATACTCTAAGCTCTTTTGCCCAGAATTTGAGTGCATCTGCTATTATAAGAGGAGTGCCGTTTATTACGTCTCCAAAGACAAAGTAATATGCATCTTGGTTTTGGGGCAAGCTCTGACCATTTCCCATATCCACTACCGCCACAAACCTCGACAAAAGCTCGTATCCACCAAACCTTATAAGGTTTTCTACCGCCTTGGTTGACCTCTCAAGGTCAAAGGTTTCTGTGATAGGTGCTACATGCGGCATTACAAACGTCTTTAGCATAAGCTAAACCTCCTAAAAGTGATATGTTAAATTTCTTTTAAAAGCCTAAAAACCAAGGAAAGTTTGTCCAAAGGTGTCTTATATGTAATATGAGATATATCATTTGAAAATACTAAGAATTTCAATATATTTTAACCTTTACAAAAACATGTTTTAAGTTAAAATATTTTTATGAGAAGATTTCTAATAACAGGTGGGGCCGGTTTCATAGGCTCCAGGATAGCCTTAAGACTTCAAGAGCTTTATCCAAAAGCTTATATCCTCATAGTGGATAACTTTTCCTCAGGACACTTTAAAACTCTTTACGGGTTTAAAGGAGATGTGTTGGAAGGGGATATAAAAGATAAGGAGCTTTGGGATTATCTTAAAAAAGAATACACATCTTTTGAAGCGGTATTTCACAACGGAGCTATCACAGATACTACAGTTCTTGACCAAAAGTTTATGATGGATGTAAATACCAACAGCATGAAATATATAATAGATGCATGTATAAAATGGGATGCCAAACTCATATACGCATCATCGGCTGGAGTATACGGCAACACCAAAGCACCTATGAAAGAAGATGAAGGCCTTATACCAGAAAACGTATACGGCTTTTCAAAGCTAATGGCTGACAATCTTGTAAAAAACAAGATGGAAGAATACCCTTCTTTTAAAGCGGTAGGTTTTAGATACTTCAACGTATACGGCATGGGAGAACAATACAAAGGCAAAACCGCCAGCATGATTTATCAACTTGCCATGCAAATGAAATCTGGTAAAAACCCGAGGCTTTTTAAATACGGAGAGCAAAAAAGAGATTTTGTTTACATAGAAGATGTCCTTCAAGCAAATATAAAGGCTTTAGAAAGATACGACGCCACCGGTATCTTCAACGTAGGCTATGGTAAGGCAAGAAGCTTCAACGACATAGTAAACATACTAAATAGGCTTATGGGCACAAACTACGAAGTAGAATACTTTGATTGTCCTTACGAGTTTTATCAAAACTACACAGAAGCTGATATAAGCGCTATAAAACAAAAGCTTGGCTATGAGCCAAAGTACGATTTGGAGTCTGG
>JAGDWZ010000030.1 GCA_023269915.1 Hydrogenobaculum sp.
TTTGGAAAGTAGCATACTAGGCAATCGTCAGTATGCAACTTGAGCAAGCGCTTTTGCTGTTGGAGCCAAAGTTAGATGTGTACTTAGAGCAAGAGGAAGAACTTGTGGCTTTTGAACAGATGATAAAAGCATCTTTTGATTGTTTTTTGATATATGAAGACGGTAAGCTTTTTTATGATACTAAAAGCCTAAATCTACCAGCCAACGTAAAGGTGTATAGTTTTGACTGCAACTTTTACAAATCTTACATAGGTCAAACTGAAGACATAAAGGTCATAAATCCTCACATAAGCAAGATGTGGATATCCTCTACAGATACAAGAGCAGATTTCTCTGAAGCGTTAGAAAGCATAAAAACTGATAAGTTAAGTGGCTTTTTAGAGATAAAGTCAAAGTTCTTGGGAGTAGATAGTTTTTTGTATTTTAAAAATGGTGAGATTTTGAACATAAAATTTGGGGATTTGGAGCAAGAGTCAGCTATAGGCTTTTTGGTGAAAAAGATATCGGATAGGATAGTAAATATGAATTTCTATAAGCTTCCAGAAGATATGGTAGGAGTATACGCTTCATCGCACAAGCTTTTATATTTAGAAGAGGATGAGGTTATAAAAAGTCTTGATTTTGGAATTGATTTAAAAAATATAATTGTTCAAGGTATGTTTCCCAGTGGGTATTTTCAAATATATATAGAAAATGGCAAGAAGGTATTCCAAATATTAAATGATGAAATTGTAGATAGTATAGAAATGTACGAGCCCTTTTATTTAGCCGTATTTTCTTTAGAGTTTACGAAGATAGGTATAGATGTATTTGATTTTGTCAAAAGCTATAAACCAGCAAATATAAGGCTAAAGCCCACCAGTCTTGATAAGAATTTTGTGTTTTTCTGTCCCATGTGTTGGAACTCTGTAAATCAAGAAGACAAGGTTTGTCCTCATTGTGGTTATAATATAGAGGATTTTGTAAAGCTTCCTTATGAAACAAAATTGATAATAGCTCTAAATCATCCTATAGCAGACTATAGAATTACAGCTTTAAATGTCATAAAAGCAAAAAACGTAAAGATGGCTGTCCCTTTTGTGAAGGAGATAATATTAAAAGAAGATAATCCAATGGTTATACAATCTGCCATAAATTCGCTTTTAGTCCTTGATGGTAGAGTTTGTGAGTTTTTAAAGAATGTATTGGAGCATCATGAGTACAACATAATAAAAAAATATGTAGAAGAAGCACACAGGAGGTATTGCAATGAGAGTTAGGTTTTTAGACAAGGATTTATCCAAATCAGAGCTAAAAGAATACGCTGATATTGGATCTTTTGTAGAAGATGACGCATTACAAAAATATGATTTCTTCTTAGTGGATGATAATAAATGTCTTAAAAGCACAAAATTTATATATGATAATATAAATATTTTAAAGCTTTTAGTAAAAAAAGAGATAACTATGTTTTATCAACCAATATTTTCCAACAAAGATGGTTTTGTATACGCTTACGAGGCTCTCATGAGGATTAAGTACAATGAAAACTACTTATCACCGAAAGTAGCTTTTGATATAGCAAAAGAAGTAAGCATAGAGTATTTTTTAGATGCTGTATGTAGAGAGCAAGCGATATTGCAATACAAACAAAAAGGTCTTAAACTTTTTATAAATATAAATCCAAACTCTTCTAACAGCGTTTTTTTCAAAAGAGGTTTTACACTAAACATAGCCCTTCAAAACAATTTAAAGCCAGAGAACGTGGTGCTGGAGATTACTGAATCTGAAAAGTTTGAGGATATAGAAGCTTTGAAAGAGATTATCGAATATTATAAGTCCATAGGGTTTAGCATAGCTTTTGACGATTTTGGGACAGGATACAACTCTTTGAATATATTAAGCCAAATAGAACCAGATTACATAAAATTTCCCATAGAGCTTATAAAAGGTATATCGCGATCAAGGTTAAAATGGCAAATAGTAAGAGGAATAATGGATATGGCTATAAAAAACGGTATAAAGACCATTGCAGAGGGTATAGAAAACAAAGAAGATTTAAAAACTATCTTAGAGCTTGGTATAGACTACTCCCAAGGATTTTTACTAGCTATGCCGTCAGCATCTCAAGAGCTTCCAAAAGAAGGTATTATGCTTTTAAGAAACGTAATAATACAGAAAAAACTAAACTCTATAAAGGATAGATACAGTATAAGCAAAGATGACCTTGAACCCATAAAAGTTTTGAAAGGCAAACCAGATATAAAGTATCTTATAGAGATGCTCAAGAAAAATGATTCTGAATGGCTATATTTAGAGGATTTTGACATTTTGATAAACGAAAGCTGTATAAGAAGAATACTAAACACATTTAGTGAAAACTTGTTTTATTATAAAACCATTGATTACTTTTTTGAACATGTAGACTGCCATTATCAAAGTATCGAAAAAATTGATATTCAAGATAATATACTGCATGCTTATCATATCAGTGTAGAAAAACATTTGGATGCAATATTGGTTAAAAGCAATCAAGGCATATTGGGAGTTTTAACAAAAGCAAAAATACTAGAAAAACTTTTTGACACTTTTTACAAGATAACCCTTTACACAAACCCTCTTACTGGTCTACCTGGAAATGTAATAATAGAAAAGGAGATAGAAAACGCCATAGAGCAAAAGATAAGTGCATACGTCGTCCATATAGATATATCTAACTTTAAGCCTTTTAACGATGTTTACGGATTTTTAGCTGGCGATATGATGATTAAAAAACTAGCTCAAACCTTGCAATCTTTTGCATTTAAATACGATGCTTTTGTTGGTCACATTGGAGGCGATGATTTTGTAGTTATATTTAAAAATGTAAAAAATATAGAAGAGATAGTGAGAAGCTTATACGAAGAAGCTACAGGGGCTCTAAAAGAGTTGTATAAGGAAGAAGACATCAAGAATGGATACTTTGTATCAAAAGACCGAGAAGGCAACGTAAGAAAGTTCCCTATAGCAAATATTACATTGGCTGCTGCAAATACTTTAAACTATAAAAATTCTCAGGACATAGCTAAGAAGTTAGCGGAGCTTAAAAAAGAATCCAAAAGACTTTTAAGGCCTGTAGTAGAGGATTCAAGCGAATCGCTGATAGGTCAGATAGTGGTTTAAAGACTGATATATGTAAAAAAGATAAGCCATATTCTTTTCTAAAGAAAAACGCTCTTTTACAAAATTTTTTATTTGGCTTTTATTTAAATAAGGATAGATTTTTGAGATGGTCAATATATTTTTTACAAACTCTTCTTTTGAATTTGCCAAAAATTCTTTGTGATAAACAATTTCAGGGAAAGATACATCGTTGTAAGCTACCACTGGAAGCCCACAAGCTTGCGCTTCTATAACAGAATATCCAAAGGTATCAGATTTGGAGGCGCTTACAAATATATGAGATGACTTATATATGCTAGCTAAAACTTTTTTGTCTTTTATATAATCTAACACGGTAAAGTTAGAATCTAAGGTTTTGTTTATGTGCTTTTTATCTGGGCCATCTCCTACCAATAAAAGGTGAAATCTTTTGTCAAGGTTTTTAAGTGTTTTAAATATATCTAAAAGCTCAAGGAAGTTTTTATCTTTGGAAAATCTTCCTACATATACAAGCACTATTTTATCTTTTAGCATATTTTTTAACTCTTCGTTTGGAGCTTGATTTTCAAAGATATTAAAGTCTATGCCGTGATAAACCACCTCTACGTTGTATACGCCCAAAGAATTTAAATATCTTTTTACATAGTAAGAAGGAGCTATCGTTAAATCCATATCGTTGTAAGTTTTATATATGTATTTTCTTGTAATTTTGGAAAGCATGTTGTCGTCTTTGGCAAAATTAAAAACGTTTGATAAGCTCTTTTCTAAATTAGAATGAAAAAATCCAACGGTACTAAAGTTGACAACGTTTTTTAGCTTTTTGATAAAGGAAGGCAACAAAAACAAAGACCCTATCTCCACTATGTTTGGCTTTTCAGACTCTATTATGTTAGCTATTTTTTGTTGGTTTATAAGAAGTCTATACTGTTTCCATACAAACATATAAGGAGATTTGATTTGATATATCTTGCTATGGTTTATATAACTAAGCGTATCTTTCTTACCTGGAACTATAACTACGTGTTCTATATCTCTATCTTTTATATATTCTATCTTGTTGTTTATATATGTTTTTATACCACCACTTCTATCAGAATAAAAATGTGTTATGTCTAAAAGCTTCATACCAAAGTTTCTTCGGAAAGCTCTACGCTTTTAACCCTCCCAAAAGACAACAACTGTATCATCTCCAATAAGAGTTCCCTTTCATTTAACATACTTGCATAGGCTATAGCTTTTTGTCTTACCTCTTTATAGAGTATATCGTCATCCAAAAGCTTTTTGATAATATAAGCGTACTCTAATGGGTTGTTTTGCTTTATTATAAAGCCGTTTTCTCCATGGGTTATATGCTCTTTTGCTCCTCCAACATCTGGGACCAAAGGCACTATACCGCTTGCCATTGCTTCTAAAACTACGTTTCCAAAGGTTTCAGTGGTACTTGGAAATAAGAATATGTCTGCGCTGGCATAAGCTTTTGATAAGCCCTCCCCCTCTAAGAAACCTGTAAAGATAATTCTGTCTTTGTAAACTTTTTCAAGCTCATACTTGTATGGACCATCACCTACTATAGCAAATTTTATATTTCTTTCTTCTTTTAAAAGCTCAAATACTTCTACGAATGTATCCAAATCTTTTTCTTTGGCTACTCGTCCTACGTAAGCTATAACTTTTTCACCTCTATAGGTAGGATCAAACATTTTCCAAAACTCTTTGTCTTTAAATGTTTCGTTAAATTTATCTCTGTTGACCCCTCTTTTGAAAATTTTTAGCTTGTCTTCTTTGATACCGTAGTTTAAAAGCTTTTCATAGTAAGATAAGCTCGGCACAAGCACTCTATCAGAAAGTCCATAGAAGCTTTTCATAAATACCTCTGCAAAGTATTTAAAGTATGGCTCGTTGGTATACCTTAGTGCATATTCTGGAAAATCTGTATGATAAGCTGACACAAAGGGAATACCTAATATTTTAGCTATCACAAGGGCGTAAACCCCTATTACCCCAGGTGTGGCAGCGTAGATTATGTCAAAGTTCTCAGATTCTATATAATCAAGAATCTCTAAAAGGTTTGGTATATTTACAGTTATATTTTGATATTCTGGTAGCGCAAAAGAAATCATAGGCTTGAAATTTTTTATGTGAGAATCTTCTATGATTCTTTCATCAGAAATAATAAATTTGATGTTTAGGCTTTCTTCCTTTGAGAGTTCTAAAAGCTTTTGGGTGGTTCTGGCTACTCCGTTTATATCAAAAAATGTGTCGCTAAAATAAGCCACTTTGCCCTCTGTGTGCTCTTCGTTAAAAAACTCTTTGTAAAACTTCTTTGATATATTTTTTTCGTCTGCTCTTTGCTTGTAAACGGATAGATAGGCTATATAAGGCGCTAAAAAAATAACGCTTCTTCCTATATAGGCGCTAAGCTTATCAAAGTCAAAAGATTTCATAGATTTTATTTGATTTAGCGTGTAAGGAAGCATGTTTGAGAAAAAGTAAAATATATTTTCGTGAGGGTTTTCTGATAATACGCCTTTAAAGTTGATGACGTTTTCTATGAAGGTAGCAACAGAGCTTTTACCCAGTATAGAATCTAAGAATGAGTATTTTGATGTTTCTTTTGGTTCAAAAAGCGTATCCAAAAGATAACCAAGGTTTCCGAGGTTGTATCTTTTTTTCATGCCTTCTTTTGCTATGTTCATTACCATGTGAGTAAGCCTTTTTGGATTGCCATGATAACCTTCTATCTTTGTTTGGCCGTTTTCTATAGCTTTTTTTAGGTCTTCTACACTATCACCTTCTGCTATTGTGTATCCATAACCAAGGTCAAGACCACCGTGGTCATCAGACCCACCGGTAAAGGATATAAAATCCCTCCTTCTTTTGAAAAACCCATACTTGTTTGCTAGTTTTTCTAAGTCCTCCTTTGTATAGGATTTGGCTATTTTCTTGGTGATAATGGAAGAGGTTTTTGACCTTGTGCCATTTAGTATTTCCCAGTTGTCAAAAAGAAGCAAAAACCTTTCTATATGCGTTTTGTTTAGTTTTCCATCCATGTTGTAAAGAGGATGTGCTAGTATATGGGTTATGTTGTTAAATTGAAGATAATCTACAAGTTCATATATGTTACCTCTTAGATGCTGGATATCGTCATGTTGCTTTTGGGTTATGTCTATAGCTATAACGTGTACTTTGCATCTATCCTCTGGAAAGTAAGTGGTTATCTCTTCTGATATAAAGACGTTTGGTAAGTGTGCTATTTCAAGACAACCATCTATAGTGTCATGGTCTGTGATGGTAAACAACGTCATACCTCTATTCATCAAAGTATTGTAAAGTTTTTTGGGCTTGGTATAACTTTCGCCAATTTTTAGCTTTTCAGATATGTAACCGCCTGGCCTGTTTGAAGCCTCTGAGTGAAGATGCAGATCAACTTTTACCATAAGACCTCCCTTTCATCTATTATTTAAATTATCAAACTTATGTTAATTTTTTATTAAGTTTTTTGCTTTTATTATATGATATAAACTGGTTATATCAAAATCTTCCTTTTTAATACAATCTAATACTTTTAAAAGCTTGTAAATCTTTAAAGGATTGGATGCATCGCTTGGGTGAAGGGCTATTCTTACGACTTTTAATCTACTAACTAGAGGATACATCTTGTCAAAAGAAAAAATAGAAAGCTTTTCTACAAATCCCCTGCTACCAAACGTCAAAACCGGTACAAATATCTTTTTGTTGTGCTCTAAGTCGTATATATATCTTCTATCTGTTGTAAACAAAAATCCTCTTTCTTTTAAAAGCCGCAACACCTCTTTTCTAAAAAGCCAAGCTGGAGCAACAAAGCCTTTTGGTATTATATTTAAATTTTTAAATATTTCAAGCCCTTTATCGAGCCTCTGTGAAAGGTCGCCTTCTAACAAAAACTCGGCTTCTTTGTTGGTAAATATTCTTCTATAGTCGTATTTTCTAAAATCTTTTGACATGTGGGTGTATCCATGGAGTATGACTTCGCTATTTTTTGTTAGTTCTAGTATTTCGCTTTTAATATCTAAAAGTGTTTCTTTTCCGTGATAAAAAGGGATAAGAAGAAGTGTTGTGTTATAAATACCATTTTCAAGCAGCAGTTCTTTTAGTTTGAAAATATTTTCAAGGTGAGAAGGGCAAACATCGTGGATTGATATGTTTAAAAGCTTATGGGTTTTTCTAAATAGCAAGAGCGTATGTCCTCGTAGAGTATTTTTGTTAGTTCTTTTCTGCTAAAGTGAGACGTTTGATATAAAGGATTTAAAAAGAAAAGCTCGATTTCCATAGAGTTTACGTTTAACAAAAAGCTAAATATATGGTTTAAAAGTGTCATATCTCCATAATAAAATACGTAGTCTCTGTTAGATATTGATATTGGTTTGCTGTTTATGGATTTATATTTTATACATGTTGGTAATATTGGCTTTTGGGTTTTTAGCATAACCTCTACAAAACTACTTTTAAATGGCAATACGTCATCACCGTTTGAAGTAGTACCTTCCAAAAACACCACCACGCTAAAACCTTCATCTAAAACAGATTTAAATAGCTCTATGTCAGATAGTATGTTTGACTTATTTTTTCTGTCTATGAATATTGCGCCGCCGTATTTTGCTATATGTCCAAATAAAAATGTTTTTTCTACCTCTTTCGTTGATATAAACACCGCTTCTATAAGAGCGCTTAAGACAACTATATCAAAGTAGCTAAGATGATTTGATACGATGATATGATTTTCACCATTATTTATATACATGCCCCTTTGGGATACTTTTATATTGAAAAGCTTTAAAACGAGCTTGGAGAAGTAAGACGCATTTTTTATAAAGCGTTTTCTCTTTTCTTTTTGGCTTTTAAAAAATATATCTATGTATAAAGATATTAGAATAAAAGCGATAAAAAGCACTAAGAAAACAAATATTTTGTAAACAAATTTAACATACCTCATATCTTTATATTAAACTTTTATTTTTAATTTTTTATTAATAAAAAGCCCCAAACGGGGCTTGCTTTATTAGGCAGCAGGTATTGGTTTTTGAGATGTGGTGTCTTCTTGAGATATTTCTTCCAAAGATTTTCCTTTTGGTTCTGGAATAGCTATATAAGTAAGGATTAGCCCAGCCAAAGAGAATACAAAAGTTAAAAGCAAAGTATGGCTTAATCCTAATGATTTTAGTAAGATAGGGAAAAAGTAAGCACCTATGAAAGCACCAATTTTAGCTACGCCAGCAGATATGCCGTGGGCTGTGGTCCTAATGTTTACCGGAAATACTTCTGCTGGTAGTACAAAGGTGGTGGTGTTTGGACCAAATTCTGCAAAGAAGTAAGATAAACCATATAAAGTTACAAAAAGAGGAAAGTTGTTTACTATTGAAGGGAATATGCCTATTATGAAAAACATAAGACCCATCATAAAAAATCCGAGCATTTGCAAAAATTTATGTCCTATTTTGTCTATGGTGGCAGCCGCTATAAAATAACCTGGTACTGCAAAAACTACAAATATCAAAAAGCTTATAGCTGTGCTTTGTATCAAGTCTGCATGTGGTGCGATGTGTTTTAATACCAATGGTGTAGATATGGTGTTGCCATAATAAGCGTAGTCAAATAAAAACCATGTACCAGCGGTCCCTAAGAGTTGTAGCCAGTATTTTGATAAAGATTTTTTTACTATGTTGTCTTTTGGTTCTTCTATAATTATCTCGCCAAGTGAAAACGATGCCAAATCTTTTGCAGCTACTTCTTTTTCACCTTTTACTCTTGCAAGCCATCTTGGGGATTCTGGTAATCTTCTCCTAAGGTATATAACAGTGGCTGCAGGCAAAGCACCTAAACCAAGCATTATTCTCCAAGCTAAATCTTTATCCACTCCAGCTGCTAAAAGCGTTAAAGCTACCATAGGACCAGCTATTAGACCTAGTGCTTGGGCGCTAAATACAAGCGTTACCATTCTCCCTCTGGTGGTGGTGTTAGCGTACTCGCTCATTATCACTGCGGAAAGAGGATAGTCTCCGCCTACTCCTAAGCCTAGTATAAAACGAGATATTAGTAGGAAAGTTACATTGAAAGAAAATGCAGACATCAAGGCACCTATTACCATCAAAATAGCTTCTATACCGTAAACGGATTTTCTACCTAGTCTATCTGCCAAATTCCCAAAGATAAAAGCTCCAAAGAAGGTAGCTATAAGTGATATAGAGCCTATAAGGCCTATTTGTTGAGCGCTTAAATGCCACTCATCTTTTATAAGCACAAGTGCTGTGCCTATGATAAATAGGTCATAAGCCGATGTAAAAAACCCCATAGCCGAAGCAAACATAGCCTTTATATGGAAAAGGCTAAACTGTGAGGTGTTTAGAGCCTCTGCTATACTACCTTTTACTACTTTTGCCATGCCAAACCTCCTAATGCGTGATATCTAAGCATTTTAAGGGTGTATTGTTAATATTTGATTAAAAATTTGTAAAAAAATTATAAAGGAAAAATAAATATAATGTATAGATTTTCATAGTCTATTAAGAAATTTATAAAATATATATGATATCAACTGTTTAAATAATATTACGTTAAAGAGAAAATTACATATTACAGATGTCTTTATATTTTATATGATGTGAGTAGTATGAGCCACGGGGGACTTGAACCCCCGACCCACGGATTAAAAGTCCGTTGCTCTACCAGCTGAGCTAGTGGCTCTAACTAATAATATTATATCACAGTATCAAAATTTTGCAATCTTTTTACGTTTTTAAAAGCCAAATATCCTTCCGTTAGCTTAATGTATTTATAGCCCATGTCTTTAATTGGCTCTAAGTTTTCATTTTCTCCTAAGACAAGAAATACATATTTTTCTGATAGCTTTTCCATTGTTCTTACTATATCTGTTGGTTTGCCGAAAGCTCTTTCTATGGTGGATTCAAATTTTCTATCTAATTTGTTGGCATCTTTACACAAAACTTCGTATTTTAATCCAAGCTTTATTTTTACGTATTCTAAAAAAGCACATTTTTTGGCAACAACTTCTATAAGTCCAACTTTTAGAGTCTCATCAAGTATTGAAAAAACAACACCAAAAAACCCAGCACCGGCTCCTACGTCAGCTATTTCTTTTATACCAAAATCTTTTATCTTATAAAAAATTTCTTCTGCGTTTTTTATATGTCTTTCAAATATCTTTGATTCATCGCCTTTAGATATAAGCTTGTGCACTTTGTTCCATTTTAATATTTCGTTTATATATATTTCGTAAGCTTTCATTTTGTCCATAAAAACAAATTATAAATTATGTTATAATATATAGCTTGAAAACTTTCTATAAAAGGAGAGATTGCTATGAAGAGAGTTAGTGTTGAGCTTTTAGAAAGAGTAGCTTCTACAAAGGGCGATAAAAAGAGTAAGAGAAAAGAAGGATTTGTGCCTGTGGAAATCTACGGCAAAGGTGTTCAAAATATACACGCTTACATGAGAATAAAAGATTTGGCGACTATGCCTCATGGTACTACGTTTTTGATAGAGGCAAAGCTTGGCAACGAAGTATTACCTTGCCTATTGAAAGATATCCAATATGGATGGCTTGGAGACAATCCAGTGCATGTAGATTTGTACAACATATCAAACGTTACCGAAACAGATGTGGAAGTGCCTCTTGAGTTTGTGGGTACGCCTAAGGGTGTGGAGTTGGGCGGTACTCTTGAGATTCACTTGCACAGCATAGAGTTAAAGGTAAATCCAAGAGAGATACCAGATAAAATAACGGTGGATATATCAAACGTGGGTCTTGGCGGAGTTTTGCACGTTAAAGATCTTAATATACCTGCAAATTGTAAGTTGATGGAAGACCCAGAAGAGGTTGTGCTTGTAGTGGCAGAACCAGAAGAAGCTAAAGAAGGCGAAGAAGAGCAAGCTCAGGAAGCTGCTACCAAATAATGATAAAAGTTTTAGTGGGCCTTGGAAATCCAGGGCCCAAATATAAAGATACAAAGCACAACATAGGATTTAAAGTAATAGATGAAATAACTTTTAAATTACATCTCAAAAACCCAATTGAAAAATATATGTCTTTGGTTTTTCATATAAAAGAAAAAGATATATACCTTATAAAACCACAAACTTTTATGAACAATTCAGGTATAGCCCTAAGGCAGTTTGTTGAAAAGACAAAGATATCTCCAAGTGATATACTTGTAATATACGATGATATGGATTTGTCAATTGGCACTATTAAGTTAAAACCAAGTGGTGGCTCTGGAGGGCACAACGGAGTGGAATCTATTATAAAAGAGCTTAGAACTCAAGATTTTCCAAGGCTAAGGATAGGGATAGGTAGACCAGCCTCTAAAGAAGATGTGTCTCAGTATGTCTTAAGTCCTTTTGATTACAAAGATGTGGCTGTTGTAAAAAAAGCTGTAGAAAGAGCGAGCGAATGTGCTCTTAGGACTTTAGAAGAACCTCTTGAAAACGTAATGACTTTATGCAATACAAAAAGCTTGTAAACTTTTTACCTATAGTAGTTTTTTCTTTATCACAGCTAAGCTGCTCTTCTATAACGTCCACGGTAAATTATGAAGCTTATAAGCTTGGCATAGAAAAATCTAAAGCTCCTTTAAAGTATCTTGCCAATAGAATGGCTTATCATACATGTCCTACTTTTAACGTTTACAACAAGACATATACAATACCGGTGGTGGCCGTTATGACTTACGTAGATTCAAACAACATAAACTATACAAGCGCTCTAGGTAAAACCCTTACAGAACTTTTTAAAGATGCTCTTATAAAAGAGTGTCATGTTAGAATCATTGAGATAAACCTATCAAAGTATGTAAAGGTAAATTCGCACGGTGATGTGGCTCTTTCTTCCAATGTAAGTGATTTGAGGACAAGATTTAGAACATCTTATATATATCAAGGTATGTATACTTTAACAAGGCATCAGCTTATAGTGTATACAAGGCTTATAAATTTGAGAACTGGAAATATAGATAAAGCCTATACTGATGAGATACCAGCCAACGATGAGATAAGAGAACTCCACGATGAATAGTGGCTATTTTGATTGATTTCCGAAAAACTTTTTATATAAACCAATGTTTATTGCTACTATAGAAGTATATATATAAAATGGTAAGCTTACAAACGAAAATTCCCACAATAGGCTTGTGAGCATTGTGGCTATAGAAGAAGCGCCCAAGCGTGATATTTGATTGAGACTAAAAGCCCTAGCTATCTCAGATACATCAATCATCTCACTCATCATTGACTGTTGTATGGGCAGAGCCAGTACTCTGAAAGAAGGGTAGAGGCTATATAAAATCAAATCTACATAGAGGTTTCTAATAAGTGGCATAAAAAATATAATGATAGCGCCTATAGCTCTTGTAAGTATTATGCTTTTAAGATTACCAAGATGTTTGTAAAGTATATTAGCAAGAAGAGGTGCAAAAGATGCCAAAACACCAGCTACAAAAGCCCAAAAAGCCATATCGGATTTTTTTATATGATAAACTATTATAAAAAATGGGATTAAAAACGGTGTTATAAGCCCTTGAGAAAACCCATTTAGAAAGCCCACCACCGAAAATTGACCTATGGTTTTTTTACTGTTTAGCGTGTCTAATCTACCCTTTTTATGGTATGAATCTATTGGTATTATAAAGAGTATACCCAATAACGATATCCAAAAAGCCACCAAGAAAGCTTCTTTGTTGTTTGGAATAAATCTTATCAAGTAGGCACCAAAAGCGCCTGATATGCCTGTTAGAAAAGTAAATACAGAATAGGCAAACACTCTTTTTTCTTTTGGTATTATATCTGTAGCCAAAGCGTTTACAGCAGGCATTATGGCCCCGCCCACTCCACCGCTCATCAAAGAACCAGTGGCAGAGTACCCGCCCAAAATAGCACTCAAAAAAGCCACCATATAAGAAGGCTTTAAATAAAGTAGTAAAGCACTCAAAGGCAGAAGGGCTGACATAACAATGACGGCATTTTTTCTATGCCAAACGTCCGCTATGATACCGCCCAGTACAGATAAAACAGCGGTGGATATAGTAGCCAAAGCGTATATAAAACCTAAGTATCCTATGCTTTTATGAAAATCCTTTAAGATTATATAAGGGAAAGCTATGGTGATGATACCACCGGCAATACCTCTTAAGACTCTAAAGACAGAGATATAAAGTAGGTTTTTATACATTTATACCATATCTTTGAACTCTTTAAATATATAAAGAGCATCATGAGGTCCAGGTGAAGCTTCTGGATGAAATTGCACAGAATAATAGGGGATATTTTTATGAGCCATACCTTCTATAGTGTTGTCCAATAAATTAATATGCGTGACTTCCATAAAATCTGGTAAATCTTCTACAGCGTAGTTGTGGTTTTGAGAAGTTATCGCTATTTTCTTGCTTCTTAAGTCTTTAACGGGATGGTTTGCTCCGTGGTGTCCAAACTTTAATTTGTAAGTTTTAGCTCCAATTGCTAAGGCCATTATCTGATGGCCAAGACATATTCCAAATACAGGCTTTTTGCCAAAAAAATGTTTAGCTATACTTATGCCGTTCAATACGTTTGCAGGGTCGCCGGGCCCATTTGATAAAAATATTGCATCTGGGTCCATATGCTCTATATCTTCTTTTGATATGTTGGCTGGGACTACAGTGCAGCTTATACCGTTTTCTACTAGATACTTTATTATGCTTTTTTTGATACCAAAATCTATCACTACAAAATGTTTTGAGCTTTTATAAGCCTCTACTTTGTAAATTTTCTCGGTGGTAACTTCTGATACCAAATCAAGAGAAGATATATCTTTAACCATTTTCACTTTTTCGTATATAGTTTTAGGTGTTAAATCTAAAGTGGATATAAATCCCCTTGTGACGCCTCTTTCTCTTAAAATCTTTACCAAAGCCCTAGTATCTATGTTAGATATGCCTACTATACCGTATTTTTCAAGGTAAGAGGATAGTGTAGAAACAGAAGAATGGTTGCTATCTATTTTTGATATATCTTTTACTACAAAACCAGCAACTTTTGGAGCGTCTGACTCTATATCGTTGTCGTTCACGCCATAGTTTCCTATTTGGGGATTTGTCATTACCACTATTTGGCCTTTATAAGAAGGGTCTGTAATAATTTCTTGGTAGCCTGTAATAGCCGTGTTGAATACTACCTCTCCAAAGCATTCTCCGGCTTTACCAAAAGATTTTCCAATAAAATATGTTCCATCTTCAAGACATAAAATAGCTTTCATTAAAAGGTTATTATAGCATATTAACTTTTTCCTAAAAGCTCCAAAACTAAATGTATTTATATCATAAAGTATATTTGTAAAAAGTTTATACTTTTTTTATAAAATTACGATATAATATATATAGCTTGACAAAAGCTTTGAAAAGAGCTATACTTTAGTTAAAGGAGGAGAAAGCTATGAATAGGTTTCTTACAATGCTGGCGCCAGCCATAGGACTGGGGTTCATGCTCTATGCCGCAAGTGCACACGGAAATGAAGGCGCAGGTGTGTACGCAAACCCTGAACCAAA
Source organism: Hydrogenobaculum sp. (assembly GCA_023269915.1). Lineage (GTDB taxonomy): Bacteria > Aquificota > Aquificia > Aquificales > Aquificaceae > Hydrogenobaculum. The sequence continues at coordinate 14,691 of JAGDWZ010000030.1, forward strand.
CACCTGTAACGACGGTGCTTATTGGATTACATGTATTGACATTAACAAGATTAAAGCTCTTGGTAAAGAAGAGCACAAACCAGCCCCTCCACCTCCACCACCTCCACCGCCTCCACCACCACCTCCACCACCACCTCCACCTCCACCACCTCCACCACAAACTCCACCACCTCCACCACCACCAGTAAGCAAACCGATAGTAAAACCACATGCCATGTATGGTTATTATAGGGTAAAACCGTGTGACACTCTTTCCACCATAGCACAAAAGATTTATGGCACTCAAGTATACTGGCCATCAATATATGATTTAAACAGAAGGGCCATAGGTAGAGACCCATGGATACTAAGAGTTGGTATGAGACTAAGATACTTAGTACATCTTACACCTGCTGAAAAGGCTAGAGCAAGACGCGAGTTTAACTACTGGACACTTAAGTATAAGGACAGAAAACGCAATCCTCTTTGTATACTACACGGTAAACCGGTAGAAGTTGGCGGTCATGCTCATCACGCTAAGAAAGTAGCTAAAACAGCAAAGAAAGCTCACGAAAAAGCTGCCAACAAAGCTAAGAAGAAATAAGTAGTTTGTAATAAGGCTCGGTGACCGGGTTGATACCGGTCTCGAGTTTTTATATGATATATATATCAGACGAGGAAATAGATAAGCTCATAAAAGATGATGTTCCTTATTGGGATATAACAACGGAACTTTTAGATATAAAATCTTTTGCTGCTATCGCTATATCCAATAGAGAAAAAGAATGTATTCTTTGCGGTACAGAAGAAGCTAAAAGAATAGCCATCAAATTAAACCTCCAAATAAACTTTATTAAACCGTCTGGTAGCGTTTTAAAATCTGAGGAAACGTTTTTTGAAGCATCAGGAGACGCAAAAGATATACATAAAGCTTGGAGAATATGTCTAAATATATTAGAGTATATGTCTGGTATAGCCACGCAAACCTACGAAATGGTAAGAAAAGCAAAAGGCGTAAGAGAAGATATAGAAATAGCCACTACTAGAAAAATGATAGGCTTTAATAAAGGTTTAACTATAAAATCTATTTTAACTGGTGGAGCAATCCCTCATAGGCTTGGGTTATCTGAAAGTATATTGATTTTTGATCAGCATAAAGCATTTTTTAAAACCCATGAAGATTTGTTAAAAGCTATTAAAAATCTAAAGCAAAGAGCAAAAGAACATAAGGTATGTGTGGAAGTTTCTTCCTTAGATGAAGCTTTAATCTTTATAGATGCTGTTGATATGATACAGTTTGATAAGCTTGGTGTTGAACTTTTGGAAAAAGCGGTAAAACGTATAAAATCTCTAAAACCAGA
>JAGDWZ010000061.1 GCA_023269915.1 Hydrogenobaculum sp.
AGAACAGTAGGTGCTGGTGTTGTCACCAAAATTATAGAGTGAGGAATGTAGTATGAGAGAGATAATTACCTTAGCTTGTACCGAATGCAAGAGAAGAAACTATTCTATAACCAAAAATAGACAGAAGCATCCTCAGAGAGTTGAGATAAGAAAGCACTGTCCTTGGTGCAACAAGCACGTAGTTCATAGAGAGGTAAAATAGGGGCACTAGCTCAATTGGCAGAGCGCGGGACTCCAAATTCCGCGGTTGGGGGTTCGACTCCTCCGTGCCCCGCTCTTACGATGAGTTTTGGGATTTTAGATGGATAAAATTTTAAATTTTTTGAAAGAAGTACGGCAAGAGTTAAGGAAAGTATCTTGGCCTGATAAAAAACTCGTCATAAGAGCTACAGTTAGTGTTATAATATTTTCTTTGTTTTTTGGGATATATTTATGGATTGTGGATTTAACGTTTACGAAGCTTTTGTCTTTTATATTTGGTATTTGGGGTGGTAGTTTATGAACGATAAACATTGGTATGCTCTGCAGGTAGAAGCTGGTAAGGAAACTACCGCTAAAGAATCTCTGATGAAGGTTATAGAGTTAGATAAAATAAATGATTTGGTAGAAGACATTGTGTTGCCTGCAGAGGAGAAAGTTGTAATAAAAGCTTTAGGTAAAGAAAAATATAGGTTGTCTTTGAGGGGTAATCACAGAGATATAAGTGTTTTAGGTAAAAAATGTGTCACGGTTTTTAGAATAGAAGAAGGTACTGTTAAAGTAGTCCCATCGGAAGATGGCGAAGAGTGTAATAGTGATTGCATAAAGGCTGGTGAAATATCAAAGCCAGGTCAAAAAATCACATGTAAAGAAAATAAGACAGAGGCCAAGATAATCTTGGATAACAAGATGTTTCCTGGTTATATACTTATAAAAGCTCATATGGATGATAGACTTCTAAGAGCTATAGAGAAAGCACCTCATGTGTATAAGCCTGTGCTAGTAGGCGGTAAAATAGCTCCATTAAAGGAAGAAGAGGTAAAAAAGATATTGGCCCATGCACAAAAAGGCTTCAAGACTAAAAAATCTATATTTGAAAAAGGTGAGCAAGTAAGGATTATAGAAGGACCTTTTATGAGTTTTACCGGTACTATAGAAGAGGTAAATCTGGAAAGAGAAAAGTTGAACGTGCTTATTAGTATATTTGGAAGATTAACACCTGTGGAGCTTGATTTCTCACAGGTAGAAAAGATATGAGGAGCGGCATATGGCTAAGAAATTAACAGCTACAGTTGAATTGATGCTTCCGGCAGGGCAAGCAACACCAGCCCCACCAGTTGGACCAGCTTTAGGTCAACATGGTATAAACATAATGGAGTTTGTGAAGCAGTTTAACGCTGCTTCTAAGGATATGGAACCAGGTACGATAGTGCCTGTGGTGATAAGCATTTACGCTGATAGAAGTTTTACCTTTATAATGAAAACCCCGCCTACTTCCTTCTTGCTGAAGAAGGCGGCTAAGGTTCAAAAAGGCTCGTCAGACCCTAAACGCCAAAAAGTAGGTAAGATAACTGTAAATCAGCTAAAAGAGATAGCTCAGCTAAAAGCTAAAGACATGAATACCCAGGATATTGAAGCGGTGATGAGAACCATAGCTGGCACCGCTAGAAGCATGGGTATAGATATAGAAGGCTATAAGGGGTAATTGCTATGAGAAGAGGAAAAAAGTATATAGAAGCTTCTAAGCTTGTAATGCCTGGCAAAGCTTATACGTTGCCTGAAGCGGTGGATATACTAAAAAAGATGGAAGATATACTTAAGCGCAAGTTCGATGAAACCGTTGAGCTTGCTATGAAGCTTGGTGTAGATCCAAAGTATGCTGACCAGATGGTTAGAGGGTCTTTGGTATTACCGGCTGGATTAGGTAGAGAATTAAAAGTGTTGGTTTTAGCGGAAGGCGACGCTATAAAAGAAGCGCAAAATGCCGGTGCTGATTACGCTGGTGGTGAAGACTTGATAAACAAAATATTAAAAGAATCATGGGTAGATTTTGATGTGGTTATAGCTACTCCAGAGATAATGCCAAAGGTTGGTAAGCTCGGTAAGGTGCTTGGTCCTAGAGGTCTTATGCCAAACCCAAAGACCGGTACCGTTACGCCAAACGTAAAAGCCGCAGTAGAAGAAGCTAAAAAAGGTAGAGTTGAGTTTAAAGTAGACAAGACTGGTAATATCCATATGCCTATAGGCAAAATAAGCTTCAAGCCAGAAGATATAGTGAAAAATGCTTATGCAGCTATAGATGCTGTTGTAAGAGCTAAGCCTTCTGGAGCAAAAGGGCAGTATGTAAGAAATATAGCTATATCTTTGACCATGAGTCCCTCTGTGGAGCTTGATGTATCAACTACATTAAAGCAGTTGCAAGAAGCAGTGGCTTAAGTGAGGTGATGTTATGAATAGAGAAACGCTTCAGAAAAAGATAGAAACCGTAGAAGAATATAAGAAGAAGCTATCTGATAGTAACTTTGTGCTATTTTTTAACTTTAACGGTTTACCAGCCGATGTGGCTACATCTTTGAGAAGAGAACTAAAAGCCATAGGGTCTGAAATGGTGGTTGGTAGAACTACGCTATTTTTTAGGGCTTTTGAGAACACTATAATGCATGATCACAGAGATGTGTTTGTGGGACCTACAGCTGTAATATTCTCTTACAAAGACCCTGCAAAGACTGCTAAGATTGTTTTTGATACATGTAAGACTTTGGATAAAGATGACCCTCTTAGATTCATAAAGGCTGGTATGCTTGGCAACAAGTATCTTACACCAAAAGATGTAGAAGCCTTGGCCAGCTTGCCAAGTATGGAAGTGCTTGTATCTAAACTCATGGGTGTGCTGCAATCACCGTTGATTGGCTTTATGATGGCTTTAAAGGCCGTTCCACAAAAGCTTGTGCTTACTTTGAAAGCATTAGAAACTAAAAACTCTTAAAAATTTATTTGGAGGTTTGTAAAGATGGCTACACTTACAATTGATGAAATCGTGGACGCTATAAGCGGCATGACAGTTTTGGAAGTTGCAGAGCTTGTTAAAAAGCTCGAAGAGAAGTTTGGCGTGTCTGCGGCTGCAATGGTAGCGGCAGCCCCAGCGGCAGGAGGAGCGGCTGCAGCTCCGGCGGCAGAGGAGAAAACTGAGTTTGATGTAATACTCTCTGATGCTGGTGCTAACAAGCTAAACGTCATAAAGGTTGTTAGAGAGTTAACTGGTCTTGGCTTGAAGGAAGCTAAAGACTTGGTAGACGGCGCTCCAAAACCAATTAAACAAGGAGTATCTAAAGAAGAAGCAGAGAACATAAAGAAGAAGCTAGAAGAAGCTGGTGCCAAAGTAGAAGTAAAATAAAAGCTTTGGTAGTCAAGAATATTTTGTTGGAAGAGGAAGGAACACCCCTTTTGAGGGGTGTATTTTGTTTTTATAGCTTTGTTTAAAAATTTGAATAAGGTGGTGAAGTTATGCTTAAATTAAAGCATGCTATACCAAGGAAGTTTTTTGGTAGACGTAATGAGCTTTTAGATTTGCCTTTTTTGGTAAAAGTACCCAAAGAATCCTTTGAAAATTTTATACAGTTTAATGTAAAGCCTTCAGAGAGAAAAGAACAAGGTTTGGAGTATATCTTAAGAACGTCTTTTCCATTCCAAGATACAAACAAAAATATATCCGTAGAATACATAGGTTATGAAATAGGAAATTGGGAATGCAATAGGTGTGGTTACAAACCTGAAGTAGATTTTCTAGCAGGTGCAAACACTGAATGTCCAAAATGTGGTACTATATTGTCTTACAAGGAAAAGTATACTCCGGAAGAATGCAAAGAAAAAGGACTAACCTATAGCGCTCCTTTGAGGATAATGCTTAGACTTAAGAAAAAAACAAAATCGGGAGAATTTGTAGATACCCCTAAAAAAATATACTTTGGTGAAATGCCTTTAATGACGCCTATAGGTACTTTTGTTATAAACGGTAGCGAGAGGGTTGTTGTAAACCAACTTATAAGGTCTCCAGGTATATTTTATTCGGATAAAGAGGATAGACAGAAAGAAGGCACAGTTTCAAGGACTATATTTACCGCAAGCATTCATCCAGACAAAGGCTCTCGTATAGAGTTTGAGCTTTCTACAAACTCCGATGTTGTAACAGCTCGCATAGATAAAAAGCGTATAAGCGCTATTTCTATATTAAGAGCTTTTGGACTTGAAACTGCCTATGATATATTGTCACAGTTTTATGAGGATGTTAAAGCTTTTGAAGTTAAAAATAATGTGCTTGTAGATAAAGCTACCGGTGAAGTATACAAACCAGAAGATTTAGAGTCTTATTACATGTTTGCTGTTTTGAGATACACCGCAAAGATAGAAGGTACCGAAAGGGAAGAAGAGTTTATAGAAGAAAGACATATTGAAGATATAAATGTATTGAATAGGCTTTTAAAAGACGAGAGGATAAAGATAGAGCTTTTGACCGCCGTACAATCCGAAAAAACCACTAAAAGCTTTTATGGGAAAATAATATTAGAAACACTAATTGCCGATACTAAAGCCAAAGACCAGCACGGCAAAAGCATTGTTAAGATAAACTCACAGTTTACACTGAGAGATATAGGGCTAAGAGATATATATGTAAAGCTAAGGTCTATGGAAGGCCTTGTGCAGGAAATGGCTGATATTATACAACGCTCTAGAGCTTACTTTGAATCTTACTTTCAGGATATAGCAAGATTTGATTTGTCTAAAGTTGGTAGAGTGAAAATAAACGCTAAAATTTATTTGCATAAAAAATCTTTAAGCATAGAAGATGTTGAGCTTTTCAACGAATTCCCTGTTCTAGAGTTAGCTAAAGATTATGATAAATATAAGGAAGGTACGTTGTTAACTAAAGATATCTTGGAAGATATTCTTAAAAGCCATAAAACTGTGGAAGTGAGGGATTACATAGGTTTAGAATCGAGGTTTTTAAACCACAAAGATTTGGTAAACGCCATAAAGTATCTTTTGAAGGTAAGATTTGGTAAAGAGAAAAAAGATGATATAGCTCATTTAGGAAACAGGAGGGTTAGACCTGTTGGAGAGCTTTTAGAAAATCAGGCGCGTATAGGTATAGCCAGGATGCTTAAGGCTTTTAGAGATAAGGTAGCTACCATAAATCCCGAAGATCCCACCATAAAAGCTCAAGATTTGGTAAACTCAAGATACCTTGTTTCTTCTATGTTCGAATTTCTTAAGGGTGGTCAACTTTCTCAATACCTTGATAACACAAATCCTTTGTCTTCTTTGACACACAGAAGAAGATTGTCAGCCTTAGGACCAGGAGGGCTTACCAGAGAAAGTGCAAAGTTTGAAATAAGAGACGTCCATCCATCTCATTACGGTAGGCTTTGTCCTATAGAAACACCGGAAGGCCAAAACATAGGTCTTGTGACGTCTATGACTACCTACGCTCAAACAAACGAATATGGCTTCTTGGTAACGCCTTATAGAAAGGTGGTGAACGGCGTTGTTACAAATGAGATAGAGTTTTTAGCGGCTTATGAAGAAGAAAACTTTGTTATAGCTCAAAGTACACCCACGGACCAGAAAGGTAAAATTTTAGGTGATAGGGTAATAGCAAGATACAAAAACGATATCCAGATTGTAAAACCTCAGGACGTAAACTATATAGATGTTTCTCCAAGGCAGATAATATCGGTATCTGCTTCTTTGATTCCGTTCTTAGAGCACGATGATGCTAACAGAGCTTTGATGGGTTCTAATATGCAAAGACAAGCGGTACCTCTTATCTTTACTCAAGCTCCTTTAATAGGTACTGGTATGGAATCTAAAGTAGCTGTAGATAGCGGGTCTGTGGTGCTTGCAAAAAGAGGCGGGGTAGTGGAAGAGGTTGATTCCAACCGTATAGTAATAAGGGTAAACCCTAACGAAATAGATGAGAAAGACCCTCTTGATATGGGTATTGACGTTTATAAGCTTTTAAAATTTGTAAAAACAAACCAAAATACTTCTGTAAATCAAAGACCTATCGTATACAAGGGGCAAAAGGTAAATAAGGGAGACTGCATAGCTGATGGTCAGTCTACTTTTATGGGTGAGTTAGCTCTTGGCAAGGATTTACTTGTTTGTTTTATGCCATGGCGTGGTTATAATTTTGAGGACGCTATTGTAATATCTGAAAGGCTTGTAAAAGAAGATGTGCTTACCTCTGTTCATATAGAAGAGCTTAAGGCAGAGGCAAGAGAAACAAAGATAGGTGATGAAGAAATTACGAGACAGATACCTGGTGTTCCAGAAAAAGCTTTGTCAAATCTAGATGAATACGGCATAGTTAGGATTGGTACTTACGTAAAACCGGGCGATATACTGGTTGGTAAGGTAACCCCTATAGGTGAGACACAGCTAACGCCAGAACAAAAGCTTTTGCAAGCTATCTTTGGCGAAAAATCAAGGGATGTAAAGGATTCTTCTTTGAGATGTCCTCCTGGCATAGAAGGTGTAGTGGTTGATGTGCAAGTATTTACGAGAAAGCTTAGCGATACCAAGAAAAGCCCTCTCATTGATCATGTTGAGCAAGAGGAAAAGAATCGCATAAGAAAAGAGCAAGAGTTTATGAGAAACCTCGTTACTGAAAAGCGAAATGAAATAGTAAGGGATTTAGTGCTTGGTAAAGTGATAAGCAAACCTATAAAGCTTGCTAAGAAAACATACGAAGAAGGTACCGTAATAGATGAGGCTCTTTTCGAAAGTATAGCGAATTTTATCGTTACCAAACCAGAAAACTTTTTCTCAGATAAAAAGCTTATAAAGAAAATAGAAGAGATAAGAGATAAAGCCCAAGCTCAACGTAAGGTTATAGATAAGATCTACGAGGAAAGGATAGAAAACGTAGGAAAACAAAGTGATTTGCCAAGCGGTGTAATCACTATGGTTAAGGTATATATAGCTCAAAAGCGTAAGATAAGGGTAGGGGACAAGATGGCTGGAAGACACGGTAACAAAGGCGTTATATCGGTAGTTCTACCAGTAGAAGATATGCCATTCTTACCAGACGGTACTCCTGTAGATGTAGTCTTAAACCCTCTCGGTGTGCCATCTCGTATGAACGTAGGACAGATATTAGAAACCCACTTAGGTATGGCATCCAAATATATAGGTAAAAAGATTCAGGAGATGATAGACGAGTATTTTGATAGATCAGAGATTACAGAGTATATAGCCAATATTTATGCTATAGGTGATAAAAGCGGTGAAAACAAAAACTTTATAAAAAATGTGCTAAAAAGCTTATCCGACGAGGAGTTTAGAAACGTCGTAAGCTTTATAGCGCAAAATGGTATACCGATGGCTACACCGGCTTTTGAAGGCTGTGATGAGGAAGATTTGAAAGCTCTTCTTAAAGAAGCCGACTTGCCGGAAGATGGTAAGTTTGTATTGTACGACGGTAGGACCGGAGAACCTTTTGATTTTAGAGTTACTACCGGCTATATGCACATGCTTAAACTTATACATATGGTGGAAGACAAGATACACGCTCGTTCCACAGGTCCTTATTCGTTGGTCACTCAACAACCTTTGGGAGGTAGAGCTCAATTTGGTGGTCAACGTTTAGGGGAAATGGAAGTATGGGCCTTGGAGGCTCACGGTGCAGCTTATACTTTGCAGGAGATGCTTACTGTCAAGTCAGACGATATAGAGGGTAGAAATAGAGTATATGAATCTATAGTAAAAGGCAAATACTTTTATTCACCGGGTATACCGGAATCTTTCAAGGTGCTTGTTAGAGAGCTGAAATCTTTAGGGCTAAATGTGATGTGTGAAAACGGTGAATCAAAGAGCTGCGATAGTGTTGATTTGGATAAGAAAGAGGAGGAACGTTGATGAAAAGAGGTTTGTTGCCTTTTAATAAAATAAGATTGCTGCTTGCTTCACCAGAGCAAATACTTAGCTGGAGCCATGGGGAAGTAAAGCGTCCAGAAACCCTCAACTATAGAACTCTCAAGCCGGAAAAAGAAGGCCTTTTTTGTGCAAAGATATTTGGACCCATAAAAGACTACGAGTGTTTGTGTGGTAAATACAAAGGAAAAAGATTTGAAGGTACCATTTGTGATAGATGTGGCGTGGAAGTAACAAAGTCGTACGTTAGAAGAGAACGTTTTGGACATATAACGCTGGCTACCCCTTGTTCTCATATATGGTTTTTAAAATCTTCTCCTTCAAAGATAGGTACTTTGCTTGGATTATCTGCCAGAGATATAGAAAGAGTGATATATTTTGAATCATACCTAGTTGTAGAATATCCAACCCCAGATATGGAGGCTACATTCTCTAATTCTGAAAGCACAATACCCGTTGTAAAAGATGGTATTACTTACCATGTGAAGTTGCACGTTGTCACAGAAGAGCAGTATGAAAAAGAATTTGCTTACAGCGTGGACAACAGATATGAAAGTGGGATGGGTGCAGAGTTTGTAAGACATGTTTTGTCCATACTTGATTTAGAGACGTTTGCTTGGAAGCTAAAAAAGATATTGAAACCTTACACCTTCGGTTTTGAAGATTTAGGCCCTAAGATGGAAGCCGAACATAAAAAATTGTATGAAAAGCTTATAATGTTTTTAGCAGAGAGGGTAAAGCTTTACAGCATAGGTATATCAACGTCTTTAAAAGGCGTTCAGATGTCTTTAGAGGATGTCCTTCATGGTATCATCAGTGAAAGCATATACCTAAACATAAAAACCGGTGAGATATCAAACGAGGATTTGGGTGAAGATTGGTATACATCTAAAGATGCCATTAAGTATAGATTTGAATATGTAAGAGAGCAAAACCAAAACGTTCCTGTTTTTGACAAGATCCAAGAAGATTTAAGAAACGTTGTCCTAAAAGATTTTTCTGACAACAGAGTAAAGACTTTAGTAAAAACCTTAAAACTTATAGAAGGTTTTCTAAAATCTTCCAATAGACCAGAGTGGATGATACTTACCGTTTTGCCGGTTATACCACCTGAGTTAAGACCGTTAGTGGCCCTTGATGGTGGTAAGTTTGCTACCTCTGACTTAAACGACTTGTATAGAAGGCTTATAAATAGAAACAATAGATTAAAAAGACTTATAGATTTAGATGCCCCTGATATCATAGTAAGAAACGAAAAACGCATGCTACAAGAGTCTGTAGATGTTCTTATAGATAATGGTAAAAGGGGTAAGGTGGTAAGCCAGCACAATAGACCTCTTAAAAGCTTATCAGACTATCTAAAAGGAAAGCAAGGTAGATTTAGGCAAAACCTTCTTGGTAAAAGGGTTGATTATTCTGGGCGTTCTGTTATAGTGGTGGGTCCTTCTTTGAAGATGCATCAGTGTGGCCTGCCAAAGATAATGGCTTTAGAGCTTTTCAAACCTTTTGTGTATAGAAGGCTTGAAGAAAAAGGTTATGCTACTTCTATAAAGAATGCAAGGAAGATGGTTGAGCAAAAGCAACCAGAAGTTTGGGAATGTCTGGAAGAAGTGGTAAAACAACATCCCGTACTTCTAAATAGAGCCCCGACGCTTCATAGAATGTCTATACAGGCTTTTGAGCCGGTGTTGGTGGAAGGTAAAGCCATTCAACTTCATCCTCTGGTATGTCCTCCTTTCAACGCTGACTTTGACGGAGACCAAATGGCTGTGCATGTGCCCCTTGGTATAGAAGCTCAGCTAGAGTCTTACATATTAATGTTGTCTACTCAAAACATACTTTCACCCGCCAACGGTAGACCTATAATGCTACCATCTCAAGATATGGTGTTGGGTTTATTTTATGCTTCAAATTATGTAAACGGTGCAAAAGGCGAAGGTAAGATATTCTTCTCAAAAGAAGAGGCGTTTTTGGCTTTTGAGAATAAAAAAATAGATATTCATGCAATCATAAAGGTAAAACTTGGCAACTCGTTTGTAGAAACAAGCGTAGGAAGACTGTTGATAAATGAGGCTCTTCCTAAAGGCTTTAGGTTTGTGAACGAAGTACTGGATAAGAAGAGCATATCTAGACTTATAGCCGATATTTATAAAGCCTATGGTCCAGAAATCACCGCTCAGACATTGGATAAGCTAAAAGAATTTGGTTTTGAAATGGCTACTAGAGCCGGTATTTCCATAGGCGTTGAAGATATGAAGATACCAAAAGCTAAAAAACGCTTGGTAGATAAGGCGTTTCATCAAATGGATGAAGTCTTGGACCAGTATCGTAAGGGCATTATTACAAACAAGGAAAGGTACAACAAAACCATCGATATATGGTCTCAAACCACTGAAGACGTCACAAAGGCAATGTTCTCTGAGATAGAAAAATCAGAGCAGATAGAAAACAACAAAAAATTACCTGGACTCTTCAATCCTATTTATATGATGGCTAACTCCGGAGCTCGTGGTAACAAAGATCAGCTAAGACAGTTGGCTGGTATGAGAGGGTTGATGGCGAAGCACTCTGGAGAGTTTATAGAAACCCCTATTACTTCAAACTTTAGAGAAGGCTTATCTGTTTTGGAATATTTTATATCTACATACGGAGCTAGAAAAGGTCTTGCTGATACGGCTCTTAAAACATCGTTTGCTGGATATCTTACTAGAAGATTGGTAGACGTAGCTCAAGATGTAGTCATTACGGAGCACGATTGTGGTACAAAACGATACGAACTTATAGAAGCTATTGTGGAAAATGGAGAAGAAAGAATATCTTTGAAAGAAAGACTAGTAGGTAGGGTATTGGCAGAAGATATATACGACCCAAATAGCAAAGAGTTAATAGCCAAGGCAAACGAGGTGGTGGATGAAGAGCTTGCTAGCAAAATACAGCAGTCTGGTATAGTGCAGGTAAAAGCTAGGTCCGTGCTTACTTGTGAATCGGAAACCGGAATATGCTCTATGTGCTATGGATGGGATTTGTCCCAAAGAAAATTGGTATCGCCCGGTGAGGCAGTTGGTATAATAGCAGCTCAATCCATAGGTGAGCCTGGTACTCAGCTTACGATGAGAACATTCCACATAGGTGGTGCTGCTACGGCTCAAAAGGTTCAAAGTGAGCTTGTGATAGAAAACGAAGGTACCCTCAAATTCCAAGGTTTGAAGCTTTTGAAAAATAGAAGTGGAAAGTTTGTAAATATATCCCAAGAAGGTATAATATTTGTGCTTGACCAAAACGGAAGGACCATAGAAAGACACACTGTCCCATATGCAGCTGAAATTTTGTTTAAGGATGGTGATAAAGTAAAGCAAGGAGATATAGTAGCAAAATGGGATCCGTTTAATACATACATAATAGCGGAATCTAGCGGTGAGTTGGTGCTTAAAGATATCATAGTAGATGTAACTGTAAAAGAGGAAAGAGATACTCTTACTGGGAAAACGGCTATAGTGGTTTCTTTCTTGAGAGCAAAAGATGCGCAGCTTCATTCTCCAAGAATTATCATCAAATCGGAAGATGGCAACGAATATACTTATGATTTGCCGGTTAACTCTATATTAAATATACCTTTTGAAAAGCTGAAAACTGTATGGGATAAATGTTTAGCTTGTTCTGAAGCCGAGAAAAACGATGTCCAGCATAATTACTATTATCTGGAGAACTTTACAGTGCATCCTGGTGATGTTATAGCTCGTATTCCTAAGGAAACTACCAAGGTGAGAGACATAGTAGGTGGTCTTCCTAGAGTTGAAGAGCTTTTCGAAGCAAGAAAACCAAAGAACCCAGCTATTATATCTGAAATCGAAGGTATTGTAAAAATATACGAGGATGCCGATGAGGTTATGATTATATCCCCTAAAGGTACCAAAAAATACGATATTAAAAACGAGTTTATCCTTGTTAAACATGGTCAAGAGGTAAAAGAGGGTACAAAGATAACGGATACTATAGTAAGCGATGTCAGTGGTAAAGCGATAGTAAGAGCTAAAGGTAGCAAGATAGTGGTTTACAATAAACAAACTGGTCAAGAAAAGGTTTATTCGGTACCGAAGGGTAAATTCTTGCAAGTAAAAGATGGCGACTACGTGAAAGTGGGAGACCAGTTAACAGATGGTACACCTCTTTTAGAGGAGATACTCAAGATAAAAGGTATAGACGAGCTTCAAAAGTTTCTATTGAAAGAAATTCAGATGGTTTACAAGCTTCAAGGTGTTGATATAAACGATAAGCACATTCAAATAATCATACGACAAATGTTGAGAAAGAGGATAGTGGTAGATCCGGGAGATAGTAGGTTTGTTGTAAATGAAGAGGTTGATGTGACTGAGTTCAACAAAGAGGTAGAGAATATAAGAAGAGAAGGTGGCAAGATACCAAAAGCTGAACCGGTATTGGTGGGTATTACAAAAGCTGCTTTATCTACTAAAAGCTGGATATCTGCGGCATCTTTCCAAGAAACTACCAGAGTGCTTACAGAAGCCGCTAGTGAAGGAAAGGTAGATGATTTGACTGGAATCAAAGAAAATGTTATAATAGGCAACCTTATACCAGCCGGTACAGGTTTGGAAGAATATAAGAGCGTTAAGATAGAGATTTTAGAGCATGCAGTGGAATCTAAAAAGCAAGTATAAAACGCTTGCTTTTTTTTGGCTTTTATGGTAGAATACTAGTTTATTGTTTAGGAGGAGAAACCAACTTATGCCTACAGTGAACCAGCTTATAAGAGAAGGTCGCGAGAAGATAAAGAAAAAAAGCAAGGCTCCTGCCTTGCAAGGCAATCCTCAGAAAAGAGGAGTTTGTGTTCGTGTTTATACGGTTACACCAAAGAAGCCAAACTCCGCTTTGAGAAAAGTTGCCAGGGTAAGGTTGTCGAATGGTATAGAGGTCACTTGCTATATCCCTGGTGAAGGGCATAACTTACAAGAGCACTCTATAGTGCTTGTTAGAGGTGGTAGGGTAAAGGACTTGCCAGGTGTAAGATACAAAATTATACGTGGAGCTCTAGATGCCGCTGGTGTTGCCAATAGAAGACAGTCGAGGTCTAAATACGGTGCAAAAAGACCTAAAGCTGGCGCTACTCAAACTACGAAAGGGGGTAAGAAGTAATGCCTAGGAAAGGAAGAGTGCCCAGAAGAGAGATACTGCCAGATGCTAAATACAACAGCGTAATAGTTCATAAGCTTATAAACAAAGTTATGAAAGATGGAAAGAAGAGTGTAGCTGAGCACATAGTTTATACTGCATTAGAAACGGTGGCTCAAAAGCTAAACATCTCTCCTGTAGAGGTCCTAGAAAAGGCTCTTGAGAATGTCAAACCCGTATGGGAAGTGCGTCCTCGTCGTGTGGGTGGTGCTACCTATCAAGTTCCTGTAGAAGTGGAAGAGCATAGGAGAGAATCTTTGGGTATAAAGTGGTTGGTAGAAGCTGCAAGAGAGCGCTCTAGACATAGAGGCTCTTATAACATGGAAGAGAGGTTAGCTGCCGAATTGATGGATGCCATAGACAACAAAGGTGCAGCTGTTAAGAAAAAAGAAGATACCCATAGAATGGCGGAAGCCAACAAAGTTTTTGCTCACTTTAAATGGTAAGGGGAGTATAGGTTATGCCAAGAACAGTTCCAATAGAAGACTTAAGAAATATAGGTATAGTAGCTCACATAGACGCTGGTAAGACAACCACCACAGAGCGTATATTGTACTATACGGGTAAAACTTACAAGATAGGGGAAGTCCATGAGGGCGCTGCTACTATGGACTGGATGCCTCAAGAAAAAGAAAGAGGTATCACCATTACAGCAGCTACAACTGCTTGTTATTGGAAAGGAAAGCAAATAAATATCATAGACACACCTGGGCACGTTGATTTTTCCGTAGAAGTAGTTAGATCGATGCGTGTCTTAGACGGTATTATATTTATATTTTCCGCAGTTGAAGGTGTCCAGCCACAATCTGAGGCAAACTGGAGATGGGCAGATAAATTTAACGTAGCTCGTATAGCTTTTATAAACAAATTAGATAGATTGGGTGCAGATTTTTATAGGGTTTACGATGAGATAGTTAAAAAGCTTACTATAAAACCAGTGGCTATCCAAATTCCAATAGGCACTGAGGATAACTTCGTTGGTGTTGTAGACCTTATGAATATGAATGCCATAATATGGCTAGAAGAAACACTTGGAGCAAAATATGAAATAAGAGAAATACCAGAAGAGTATAAAGCGAAAGCCCAAGAATGGCGTGAAAAAATGGTGGAAGCCATAGCAGAAACCGATGACACTCTGATGGAAAAGTATTTAGAAGGTCAAGAACTAACCATAGATGAATTAAAAAAAGCCCTTAGAAAAGCTACTATAAACAAGCAGCTAGTGCCAATATTGTGTGGCTCATCATTTAAGAACAAAGGCGTTCAGCCGCTTCTTGATGCCGTTATAGACTACCTTCCTTCTCCTTTAGATGTGCCTCCGGTAGTTGGCATAAATCCAAAAACAAACCAAGAAGAAACCAGATTGCCCCAAGATGATCAACCTTTCTGTGCTTATATATTTAAGGTTGTATCAGATCCTTACGCAGGTCAGCTTAGCTATTTTAGAGTTTTCTCTGGTAAAGTGCAAGCTGGTTCTTACGTATTGAACTCTACAAAAGATAAGAAGGAACGTATAGGTAGATTACTCTTAATGCACGCTAATACCAGAGAAGATATAAACGAAGTGGCTGCTGGTGAAATAGCTGCGGCTGTAGGTGTTGATGCTGCTACTGGAGATACCATATGTGATGAAAAAAATCCAATAATCCTAGAGAAGCTTGAATTTCCAGAACCTGTTATATCTATGGCCATAGAGCCAAAGACTAAAAAAGACCAAGAAAAGTTATCTCAAGTTTTAAATAAATTTATGAAGGAAGACCCTACATTTAAAGCTTCTATGGACCAAGAAACCGGTCAAACTCTTATACACGGTATGGGTGAGCTTCACTTAGAGATAATGGTTGATAGAATGAAAAGAGAGTACAACATAGAAGTAAATGTAGGTAAACCGCAGGTTGCTTATAAAGAAGCTCTAAAGGGTAAGGCGGTAGCTGAGGGTAAATTCATAAGGCAAACCGGTGGTAGAGGTCAGTATGGTCACGTTGTTATAGAGGTAGAGCCTTTGGAAAGAGGCAGTGGTTTTGTGTTTGAAAATGCTATAGTTGGCGGTGTTATACCTAAAGAATTTATACCACCGGTAGAGGAAGGTATCAAAGAAGCTATGGAAAACGGCGTTTTAGCGGGCTATCCAGTTGTGGATGTTAAGGTAAAATTATTTGACGGTTCTTATCACGAAGTAGACTCATCAGAAATAGCCTTCAAAATAGCTGGTTCTATGGCTTTTAAAGAAGCCGCCAAAAAAGCTGGAGTTGTGCTTTTAGAACCTATAATGGAAGTGGAAGTTGAAACACCAGATGACTATGTTGGAGATGTCATAGGTGATTTAAATTCAAGACGCGGTAAGATTATGGGTATGGAAAACAAAGGTATTATTACTTCTATAAAAGCTCACGTACCACTTTCTGAGATGTTTGGTTATGCTACAAATTTAAGGAGCTTAACCCAAGGTCGTGGTACGTTTATAATGAAGTTCTCCCATTACAGTGAAGCCCCTCAAAGCATTACAGAGAAAGTAATTGGTGAAAGATCAGTAAATCAGTAAAAGGAGTGTTTTATGGCAAAGGAAAAGTTTGTTAGAGAGAAAGAGCACATCAACGTAGG
>JAGDWZ010000006.1 GCA_023269915.1 Hydrogenobaculum sp.
TGACTGGCTTTTTGAAATCAATGGGATATTAAAAAATGAATTTCTCACTCAACGTATAAAAATAAATAATAAACTTTTAATTTATTTTCAAAGGTTTTTTGATTTTACTGATAAAAGCTACTGGTCGATTTGAACCGTGCGAAATGGATTTGCAGTATAATTTTGCATGCATATCTCTATTGTCTATCAATGGTTTTAGATTTACTTGGATAAAGTTTTTCTTGATTATTGCTACCTTAGAAGTACGAAAAATGTATAGAGTTTCCTCTTGACAAAAGATACACATCATAATATATTGACTTCTATGGATTTAATTCTTGATGAAGAAACTGTTAAAAAAATATCTTTATTAACTACCCAAAGGATAAAATCAGAAAATAAGCTTTATCAGCAAATGTGGGATAGAAAAATACAAGAAGCTGTTCAAAAAGGCTTATCAAAAACATGGCAAGATGTAGAAGAAAGTGAAAGTATTACAACAACGATCGAGTAAATAGTTGGAAATTTATAATAAATGAGCAATCCCTCTTTATTGATAGTTGCTGGCCCAAATGGAGTAGGGAAATCCACTTTTATAGAGCAATTAATAACTCTTAACAAAGATATATCTCAAAATTACATATGCCCTGATATCATAGCAAATCAAATAAGAAGGTTAAATCCACATAAAAACGAATATGAAATATACATAGATGCTATGGCACAAGCAAAGAGGTTAAGATATGAAAAGTTAATGAAAAAAGAAGATATAATTCTCGAAACCGTATTCTCATCTCATGAAAAGATTAAGTTTATCAAACATGCCATGGATAAAAAATACAGCATTACCATGATGTTTATAGGGGTAGAGAACATAGCAATAAACATAGAAAGGATAACAAAAAGAATGGCCCTAGGTGGCCATGGTGTCCCGTTTGATAAGATTGAGCCAAGATTTTTAAAATCTATTGAAAACTTGATCTTTGCTTATAAAGAAGGCCTTTTCCACAAACTTTTCTTGGTTGACAACTCTAGCGAAATTGAACCTTACAGGTTTTATCTTTATTTCAAAAATAAAAATTTATCTTGGCTAAATAAAGATATATCAATAAATACCTTTAACATAATCAATGGTTCTTCGAATATTCCATCATGGATAGTAACTATAGGCCAGGCTTTAATAAAAC
Source organism: Hydrogenobaculum sp. (assembly GCA_023269915.1). Lineage (GTDB taxonomy): Bacteria > Aquificota > Aquificia > Aquificales > Aquificaceae > Hydrogenobaculum. The sequence continues at coordinate 1,167 of JAGDWZ010000006.1, forward strand.
TAAGCAACAATATAAATCCAGAACACAAAACGCTACCATCTATAGAAGAATTATTTATCAAAGATATACACCTCGATTGATAAATTAATCATATAAGCCTACATCAATATACCTAGAAAAGCTATAGCCTATTGCATAAGCATACAAGTAAGTAAGAACACTCCGTAGTAAGTAGTTTGGTAATAACTCATGACTGGCTTTTTGAAATCAATGGGATATTAAAAAATGAATTTCTCACTCAACGTATTTAACTATTATAATATTTTTATGAAAGATTTAAGGCTTAAGGTGTTGAGAAACGAAAGAGTAGGCAAACATACGTATCTTATGATACTTGAACTAAAAGAACACATAGACATAAAACCTGGACACTTTGTGATGATAAAGCCAAACGATACCTTTGACCCACTAAACAGAAGGGCTTTTGCTATAGCTGACGTAGAATATGACTCTCTCTATATATATTACGATATAGTAGGAAAAGGCACCTCCATCATGAGCAGCTTAAAAGAAGGAGACTCAGTAGATACTTTGATGCCTCTTGGAAATGGGCTTTTTGAACCAAGCGTTGATAAATTAAATATCGTATTGGCAGGGGGTATTGGCATATCTGGGGTTAGTTTGTTTTGTAAGCTTTTAAAAGCAAAAAACCTTAATTTTAAAGTATATTACGGGGCAAGGTCAAAAGAGCACATCGTTATGTTGGATTGGTTTGAAAAATACGGCATACCTATAGAAATATACACAGACGATGGGAGTTTTGGTAAAAAGGGTTTTGTAACCGATGCCTTAGAAAACTTAGAAAATGCAAATATTTACGCATGCGGACCTACTCCTATGCTAAAAAGCGTGCAAGCCATATCAAAGCAGAAGGGTTTTGATAGCTATATATCTTTGGAAAATCCCATGGCTTGCGGTTATGGAGTGTGTCTTGGATGTGTGGTAAAATCAAAAAATGGCTATATAAGAACCTGCGTAGAAGGACCTGTTTTTAAAAGCGATGAGGTAATGCTTTGAGGAGAGCTTATGATGTTTAATTATTATATGCCAGTAGACATACACTTTGGATTTGGCACCATTTCAAAAGTAGGTGAGATAGCAAGAAGGTTTGGCTTCAAAGGACTTATTGTAACAGGTAGGTCTTCTAAAAAGCACGGATACCTTGACAAAGTGATATCAAACCTTATACTAAACAACATACCGGATGTTATCATATACGACGAGATAGAGCCAAACCCCACAGATGTAAGCGTAAACAAAGGAGCTAGGATAGCCGCTGAAAATAAGGTGGATTTTATAATAGGCCTTGGTGGAGGTTCTATACTTGATGCTGCTAAAGCTATAGCGATAGTATCTTCCAACGAAGGTTTTGCTTGGGAGTATGTGTTTTATCCAGAAGGCCCAAAATCTATACCTTATTATACAAGACCTGTGATAGCAATACCAACTACGGCTGGGACCGGTTCTGAGGTAAACAAATACTCTGTCATATCAAATCCAAACAGAAAAGAAAAATTAGCCATAGCTCACTCGTTAAACTATCCTAAGGTGGCGATAGTAGACCCAGAACTTACCATGAGCATGGACAAAGACCTTACCGCCACCACCGGTATGGATGCTTTTTACCATGCTTTAGAATCATATACAAATAGACTAAACAACAGACTTGCTGAAGATTTGGCCGCCTTAGCCTTGAGGCTTATATTAAAGTGGCTTGAAATAGCTTACGAGGATGGCTCTAACAAAGAGGCTAGAGAAAATATGAGTTACGCCGCTATGCTTGCTGGTATTGCTATAGACCAAAAAAGGGCTGGTCTTATACACGCTATGGAGCATCCTATATCTGGAAGATATCCCCAAGTAGCCCACGCAAAAGGCCTATCTGCTTTAGGGTATTATGTGACCCTTTACAACATAAAAAGAGCACCTGAAAAGTATAGAAAATTAGCCCAAGAAATAGGCTTAAAAGATGAATACCATCTTCTTGAAAAGCTAAAAACCCTCACTCAAAGATTGAATCTACCTCTTAGCCTAAAAGACTTAGGAATAGCCAAAGACCAAGACCTACCTTCTATACTCACAGAAGATGTTTACTTTACCGGTAGAAACGCTTTTAACATAAACCCGGCTGAAATTACAGAAAAAGAGGTAGAACTCATCTACAAAGCCTCTTTGCTAGGAGACGAAAGCTTGGTGCCATAAATAAGCCTACAAGGCCACTACCCTGTTTCGACCTTCTCTTTTTGCTTTGTAAAGGGCTTCGTCTACTCGTTTTAAAATGGTTTCTTTTGTATCGTCTTGGTTTAGCGACGTAACACCAAATGAGCATGTTATACTAAAACCTTCTTTAAAAAGAAAATTTTCTATCTCTTGTCTTAGCTTTTCTGCCAAGGCCTTTGCATCCTCTAAAGTGGTTTCTGGTGCTATTATGATAAACTCCTCGCCGCCATATCTTGCTAGTATATCTGTGGCTCTTATTTTTGATGATACTATGCTTGATAAAGCTTTCAGCACCTTGTCTCCTATATCGTGTCCATAAGAATCGTTGATATGTTTAAAGAAATCTATATCAAACATAATAACACTTAAAGGTCTGTTGTATCTTTTTGCAAGAGTTATATATTCTTCCAACTTTTCTTCTAAGCATCTTCTATTGCATGCCTCCGTTAGAGCATCTTTTGTGGATAGTTCTTCAAAATATTTTATAATTTTTGATTCCTCTGTAATATCTTGAAGTATGCAAAGTATCAGTGTTTCGTTATTTTGATTTACTCGGTTCATACTTAATTTTAGCACGACGTTTTCGTCTTGTTTCAAGATAACATCGCTCATAGTAAAAATTCCACTATCATCTACCGTCATTTTTTTCAGATAGCTTTTTATTAGTTCTTTATTCTCATCGTCTAATATAAGAAAGTCTTCACAGGTTTTTATATCTTGGTTTTTTATCATATTATCAAAATATCTGTTTTTGTATGTTAGTTCTATCTCTAAGTTTTCTAAATTTTTTACTTTAAATATAAAAGCTCCGAAGTTTGCTTTATCCAATATCCCTTCTAATACTCTTTTTTCACGTGCTATTATATCTCTTAGTTGCTTTTCTTGTGTGGTGTCTACAAAGCTAAATATGGCGATATATTTATCGTTTAAATCCTTTGTTATAGTTAAAGAACCCTTTACATACACAAGGCGGTTATTTTTGTTTATCAGGTTGAACTCTTGTAAAAGTATTGATTTTTTATTTGTGAAGGCTTCTATTATGTATTTTATGTGGATTGGAGAAAACACATCAAATATGCTCATCTGCTTTATTTCCTTATCTTCATATCCTAAAAGCTCCACAAAATAGTTGTTTGCATAATAAATATTGTCTATATCAAATACAACCACACCTATTTGGGTATTTTCTACTATGTTTTTAAGAAGCTCGTTTCTATAGTTTAACTCTCGCCTTATGCTTATACTTTTTAAGGCGTTTTCTATTCTTTCTTTAAGCTGTGTGATAAAAAGGTCACAGTCTTCAAAGTATTCTTTTACATTTGAGCATATACAAAGAGCACCGTAGCGTTTACCATCTTTTAGTATTGGTATTGTAAAGGATGAGATAGTCCCTCTTTCTAAAAGCTTTTCTTTTACATACTCATCCTCTATATCCTCTACATTTTTGTGGTATACTGGGCTTTCAAGGTAAAAAGCTTCAAATATTGGAAAATTCTCTTCATTATCTTTTTCGTTTTGAGCACAGCTTGAAGAAGACGAATTTATAGTTATTTTACCCTCTTTGTTTATCATAAGGCATACATCTTTTGATATATCCTCTTTTTCTAAAAGCCTAAGAAGCTTTTCTAAAAACTCTTCCTCCGTGTATGATGCGTTTGAAATATATTCTATCTCTTTTAAAATTTCCAAAAACTTCTTGGCTCTCTCTTCTTTTGTTGTGTCGTATACTATAGAAAGAAGATACTCTCTGCCATCAAGAAAAACAGGCGAAGAATAAACCTCTGCATCCCTTATCTCTCCAGATTTAAGCTTATGTTTAAACCTAAATCTATTTATCTCTTTGCTTTTGGCTTTTGATATGAGCTCCTTTAACTCGTCTTCGTTTAGGGTGTTTATATCCCAAGATTTTAAAGAAGTTATCTCTTCTTTTGTATATCCATAAAACTCCAGTGCTGCTTGATTGGCATTTACGATGCTGTAATTATCCGGGTCTACTAAAAGTATAGGTATACTGTGTCCTTCTAAAAATGTTTTATAAAACTCTCTTTCGGATTTAAGATTGTATATCGCTATAGCAGTTACTATCAGTATATTTAGATACCTCATGCGCCAGTATATGCCGTATAGGTTTTCTATATCTTTTTCTTTTATAAGCTTATAAAAGTATTGAGCTGTATAATGTAGCCTTTCATGGGCTTTGTGCACATCTTTTTTAACATCCTCTTTGATATAAGATTTTTCTATCTCTTCATAAACTGGACAAGCTTTGGCATCCAATATTATGGACGGGTTTTCGTTTAACTCTATATAATCTTTTGTTATAGCATCCTTAAACTCAGCACTTGATTTTAAAAGCTCAGGCAACACATCCTCGCTGTATAAAGTGGATTCCAAAATTTCTGAATCTTCTACACATCTTATAGCATATACCCGTGCTACTATTTTTTCAAAAGCATTAAAGAAAAAAATTATCTTGTCATAATCTTCTTCCGTAAATTCATGGGTTTTGAAGTAATCTTTTATAAAGCTATTTTTTATATTCTCTAGAGTATGCTTTAAATAGGATATATGTGTTTTATCATAAGCTTCGTAGCCTATCTTTCTAATAGCCTCTTCATCTATAATCCCTGTTTCTAAGTAAGCGTTTATTAACCTATTTATATCTTCTTTGTAGACACAATTTACAGTTTCCATAGTTGTATAATTATATCAAAAAAAAAAAAAAAAAAAACGATTTTAGGAAATATTTTAAATTAAGCTTAGGTTATAGCTTTAAGATGCCATATTATCTTATCCATATGCTTTGGCCTTTCAATGGCACTTATCTTGTAATCGTTCTCCCACCAAGGGTTGAATCTATAAAACACCTCTTTTATATCCATATCAATATTATACGATACTATCTTATAAAAAGCTACAAAATTATACGATGCTTTCGTAAACTACTCATACTAACCAATAAGCTTGACTACTTCATTGATTGAAGATAAATTAATAGGGTTAGACTATTTGAAAGGGGTGTTTTTATGATTTTAGAAACGGTGGATGTAAAAGAGCTTTTACAAGAAAAGGCTGGTTATATACTTTCTTTTTTGATGGGACAAGGCGGAGAATATGCAGAGATTTTTTACGAGAGCTCTTCAAATACACGTATAATATTTGAAAACAACAAAGTAGACAAGATAGAACACGGCAACGATGTAGGTGTTGGTCTTAGGCTTATAAAAGATCATAGGGTATACTACGGATACTCTACGGAGTTTGACATAGATGCTCTTACGGAGCTTGCAAAAACCATAGCAAATGCCTCTTCTCAAGGACCTATCAAGGTTGGAAAAGTATATTCAAAGGCTTATATGCCAATAGAAATAGACCCAGAAGATATAGAGCTTTCAAAGAAGATAGAGATTTTAAGCAGAGCAAACGACGCAGCAAGGTCTTTTGGAGACTATATAAAACAAGTGAGCGCTGTTTTGATGGACAAGAAAAGAGAGATAATGATAATAAACTCCTTGGGAGAGCATGTAGAAGATACCCAAACCAGAACTATTTTTTATACAGAAGCGGTATCTTACAAAGACGGCATTCTTCAAAGAGGCTATGAATCTATGGGTGGTAACGTAGGTTTTGAGCTTTTTGAAAGAAGAAAACCAGAAGAAATAGCCTCTATAGCCGCCAAAAGGGCTATTATGCTATTGGATGCAAAACCGGCACCAGCAGGTAGTTTTACCATAGTGATGTCTTCAGAAGCAGGTGGGACGATGGTACATGAGGCCGTGGGACATGGTCTTGAAGCAGATTTGGTACAGCAAGGCCAGTCTGTATACAAAGATAGGATAGGTCAAAAAGTGGCTTCTCCTTTGGTGAGTGTAATTGATGATGCCACCATACCCGGTATGAACGGCTCTTTTAACTTTGACGACGAAGGAGTAGAAGCCCAAAGGACAGTGCTCATAGAAGACGGTGTTTTGGTGGGATACATGTATGACAGATTAAGGGCTATGAAAGACAGTGTAAAATCCACTGGAAACGGTAGGCGCCAAAGCTATGCATATCCCCCAGTGGTACGTATGACAAATACTTTTATTAAAAGCGGCAAAACAAACCCAGAAGATATAATAAAAGATACTAAAAAGGGTATTTTGGTAAAGAAGATGGGAGGCGGACAGGTAAACACTATTACTGGGGATTTTGTTTTTGATGTAATGGAAGGCTACATCATAGAAAACGGCCAGATTACATATCCAATAAGAGGAGCTACCCTTATAGGCAACGGCCCTAAGGCTCTTGAGGATATAGACGCCGTAGGTTACGATGAAGGATTTGCAATAGGAACCTGTGGGAAAGACGGTCAAGGGGTACCGGTTTCAGATGCACAGCCTACCATAAGGATAAAATCTATGACCCTTGGCGGATGCGAGGTTTGTAGTGGATAAAATAATAGATATCAAAAAGCAAGAGCTAAACCTCAAATTATCCGAGCTAAACAACATAAAAAATGAGATAAACACATTAGAAATAGAAAAAAAAGACATAGAAAACGCCATGAACCTACTCAACAAAGATGTATCAACCTATGAAGAGTATATAGCAAATTTAGTGGCTTATCAAAAGCTCTATACAAGGTTAAAAGCCATAGAAAAAAGGTTAGAAGAACTAAGATATATGGAAGATATCCTTTCTGAAGAAGCAAAAGATATAATAAGAGATATCAAAGCTTTAGAGATTATAAAACACAATAGGCTAATAGAGCATACCAAAAAAGAGCTTTACAAAGAAGAGATGGATGCAAGTTTTTTCTACAACCTAAAGCATTTTTACATAGTTTTAATAACCTTGTTTTTGGCTTTTAGCATGAAAAGCCTTGGAGCACCAGCTTTGTATCAAAACGCTGAAAATAAAGTAAATCAAGCTATAAACCAAGACCAGCAAAACCTAAACACGCTTTTAGACCAAAAGCTTCAAAAGTTAGAAAAAGAAAAGAAAGAGCTTCAAGCCCTTATAAAAAAGCAAGAAGAGCTTCAAAAGCTAGAGAAGAAAAAGCAAGAAGAGGCTAAAAAGAAAAAACAACAAGAAGAGCGAGAAATACAAAAGTATGTAAAAGTTGTAGCTGCTGCCGATAGCGACCAAGCGGGGGCTATGCTAAACGACGTAGACCCTGAGATAGCAGCCAAGATTCTTGTGATGCTTCCATCAAGAAAAGCAGGAAGCATACTATCTGCGATGGACCCTAAAAAAGCCGCCCTTGTCACTGATTATATTATGACCCACAAAAAGGAACTAAACGCCATGAAACAAGAGATCATGAAAAACCAAACACAAAATCAGACTCAAAATCAAAACACCCAACAAAATACACCAAATCAAAACCAACCCCAAAACTCTCCACCACCCCCACCAGGATAATCTATGAAAACCTTAGATAAAACCACCGAAAAACACATAGAAGAGATTTTAAACAAGTATAAAGAGCATGAGGATATTATAAACAAAGCGATTGATTTTATCTATCAAAAGCACGAAAACCAAACAAGAAAATCTGGAGAACCCTACATAAACCATCCAATAGCTGTAGCCAGTATTCTGGCCTCCATAGACATGGATTACAACAGCATAGTAGCAGGGCTTTTGCACGACGTAGTAGAAGATACAAACACCACTTTGGAGGAAATACAAAGAGAGTTTGGAGAGCAAGTAGCAAGCTTAGTAGATGGTCTTACCAAGATAGACAAATATAAGTTTTCTTCAAAAGAACAGGCAAAGGCAGAAAACTATAGAAAAATGCTCTTTGCAATGTCAAAAGACGTAAGGGTCATAGTGATAAAGTTAGCAGATAGGCTTCACAATATGAGAACCCTTGAATACATGCCAAGACACAAACAGCTTGAAATAGCCAAAGAAACCATAGATATATATGCTCCGATAGCTCACAGGCTTGGTATATGGAGCATTAAGAAAGAGTTAGAAGACCTATATTTAAAATACACGCATCCAGAAGATTACGAAAGAATAAAAGCTTTTGTGCAAAGCATAAGCAAAGAATCAGAAGTTTACCTTAAAAAATACTTTATACCAAAGATAGTAGAGGCCATAAACAGCTTTTTCAAGGATAAAAAGCCAAACTATACGATACAGTATAGACAAAAGCACATATACAGCATTTATCAAAAAATTAGGCGTAAAAACTTAAAACTGGAAGACTTGCAAGACATCCTCGGCATAAGGATTATAGTAGAAGATGTAGCAGAGTGTTATACTATTTTAGGTATAGTCCATAGCATTTTTAGACCTATACCGGGTAGCTTTGACGATTACATATCGCTCCCAAAACCAAACATGTATCAATCTTTGCACACCGCCGTTGAAGGTCCCAAAAAAAGAGTTGTGGAAGTACAAATTAGAACTTACGAAATGCATGAAAGAGCAGAAAAGGGTATAGCGGCTCACTGGGCTTACAAAGAAAACTCTTCCACAAAAGACAACTCTATATTTGCATGGCTTAGGGATGTGGTAAACAGCATTAAGACAAAAAATGCCGATGAGCTTATAGAGGCTGTCAAAGAAGAACTATTTGAAGATGAAGTATTTGTATTTACTCCAAAAGATGACGTTATAGTGCTACCAAAAGGCGCCACCGCCCTTGATTTTGCCTATTACATACACACAGATATAGGAAACCACTGCTACAGAGCTTTAGTAAACAACAAGATAGTCCCGCTTTCTTACACGCTTCAAAGCGGAGATAGAATACAAATTATAACACATCCTTCCCAAAGCCCAAAAATAGAGTGGCTCAAAATAGTAACTACAAAAAAAGCAAAAACCCGTATTAGGCTTTTCTTAAAGGCAAAGGAAAAAGAGCTTGCCGCAGAAGAAGGACAAAAAACACTTTTAAAATTGTCTGAAAAGCTAAACACAGATTTTGAAAACATGCTAAAAAAACTGACCTCATATTTTGATACAAATGAGACAGAGCTTTTTGCTCAGGTAGGTTTTGGTAAAATCCCAATAAATAGAATAATAAAGCTTTTTTCCGAAGAAAAAGAGCAAAAAGTTGTAAAAGATGAAGGCAAAGAAGGGTCGCTAAAACTTGAAAACATATCAAATGTGCTCTTTAGCGTGGCAAAATGCTGTATGCCTATACCAGGAGACCCCGTCATGGGTGTCATATCAAAAAATGCCGGCATTGTGATACATCACGAGAAATGCCCAAACCTTCAATACGCCTTGAGAAACATACCTCAAAAGGTAGTAAAAATAGACTGGAAAGGACAAGACAAGTTGTATACCACAAAGGTAAGGGTAATCGCTTCAGATAGACCAGGTATATTATCAGAAGTATCTTCAGCTTTTACCAAATCAAACATAAACATAATAGAGGCTTCTACAAAAACCAACAATCTAAACATAGCAAACATGGATTTTAAAATACAGTTGAAAAGCACAAAAGACTTAAACAAATCCTTTGAGGAGATAAAATCCATAAAAGGTGTGGAAACCGTAAAGAGGGTGTTTGGATGAACTCTTTGGAAATAGCCAGCAAATTAAACCTAATCCATGAAGGAAAACCCTTTTATATAAAAGATGTGTTTTTTGATTCAAGAGAACCAATAAAAGATGCCATGTTTGTAGCCATAAAAGGTGAAAAAACCGATGGTCATCTTTATATAAAAAACCTTCTTGATGAAGATATAGCCGGGTTTTTGGTAAGAGAAGATTTTGATTGCAAAGATGTATTGGCAAAAGGTAAATCTTGTTTAAAAGCCAAAGATACTATAAAGGCTTTGCAAAATATAGCCTCTTTGAAAAGGGAAAACCTTGAGGGGGTTGTGGTGGCGGTGGCTGGTTCTGCTGGTAAAACTACCACAAAAGAGCTAATAGCACATATCTTACCCGGAAAAGTCCACAAGACTTACAAAAACTTTAACTCTCAAATAGGGCTTCCGAAAGTTGTTATATCAGCAGAAAGCGATATAGACTACCTTGTGCTTGAGATGGGAGCTACAGCTTTAAAAGATGTAGAAAAGCTAACAAACATAGCCAAACAACATATAGGTGTAATATCTTCCATAGGTGAAGAGCACCTTGAGAGCTTTGGTTCTATAGAAAACGTTGTAAAAGGAAACTTTGAAGTGTTTGACTCACCAAATCTTATATCTGGTGTATACCCTAAGGCTTTTCATAGCTTTTATAAAAAAGAATATGGGCTTAGTTTTTGTAGGTTTAGGGATGATGCTGACATAAAGATAAAAAATGTATACGTGGATGAAAAAGGCACGCATTTTGAGATAATGGATGTAAGTTTTACGATACCTGTTTTGAGTGTAGGTATAGCAGAAAGCGTTGGAGCAGCTGTTGGAGTGCTTTCATCTTTGGATATAGATTGGAGGGAGTTAAAAGATAAATTTGAGAGTTTTAAAGGGGTACAAGGAAGGATGCAACTTATAGACAAAGGCTTTTTGAAAATAGTGGACGATACTTACAACGCAAACCCCGCCTCTATGAAAAACGCTATTGTTACTCTTGATAGTTTTAAGGCTTTTAATAAAATAATAGTCCTTGGAGACATGCTTGAGATGGGGGCATATTCAAAAGCTCTACATGAAAAAGTAGGGGCGATGCTAAAAGCTTCTCATATAGACACGATATATCTTTACGGTAAAGATATGAAATACGCTTACGATGTTTTGAGATTTTCCAACAAAGAAGTTTTTTATTTTGAAAATCAAGAGGAGCTTTCTTCTTGTCTTGTTAAAAGCCTAAAACAAAAAACCGATAATACGATGTTGCTTGTAAAAGGTTCTAGAGGTATGTATATGGAAAATGTTGTAAGAGAGCTTGTAAATAGGTTATAATATAGACTTATAACGGAGGTACATATGGAAGACTTAGGAAAAGATGAAGTGGTGGTAGGAAGATATATAGTAAAAACACAAAAGTATTACTATTCAAAAGATCACGTATGGGTTTTGGTAAAAGGTAATATTGCAAGGGTAGGTATAACAGATTACGCTCAGTTTCAAGTAGATACTATAGAAGAAATAAAACTTCCGAGCATTAGCGATTATTTTGAGCCCCAAGATGTAATATGTAGGATAGAAGGTTTAAAAGGTATGTTTGAAGTGTTATCCCCTATAACTGGCACAGTAGAAAATACAAACTCTTACGTAGAAGACAACCCCACCATAGTAAACGAAGATCCTTATGAAGAGGGATGGCTCGTGGAAATTAGAATGTCAGATCCCCTCGAGATAGAGGACTTGATGAGCCCTGATGATTATATAGAATACTTAGAAGAAATTATAAGAGAAGAGACCGGCTCTATAGGAATAATACACTCACCAGACATATTAGAGGAAGAACCTTTAGAAGATATTCCAGAAGACGAGCTTGGCTACGAGGAAGAGCATTAGTTTAGTTTAAAAATTCCTTCATTTAATTTTTCATTATAAAAGCCTAAAACTTTTATGTACAAAACACCTTTTTTGGGCATATATACGTAAAAAGATTTTGGTGTGAGGGTTTTATCTAGCTTTAATATCACGTAGTCTATATCTTTAAAAGGCTTGGCTCTTGGTATAAAAAGCACTTCGTAATAACCATCTTGATAAGAGGTTAAGATGGGTCTAAAGATATCTTCTATGTTTTCGTTCAATACGCTAAGACCTTTTATCTCCTCGTTCTTTCCTTTTGATGTATAGGTATAGGCTGAGCTTTTATTGTAAAGGGTGGTGTTTTTGCCATTGTAGAGTATAACAAATTGGTTGGGCTTTTTGTAGGTTATTTTTATCTTAAAAGGTGGTTTGTTTTCTATGTAGGCGTCTCCATAAGAGATTATAGGACTTGTATAACCTACTGGATAAAACCTTTGTTCAAAATCTATTTTTACAATACTCATATGTTTTAATTTAGATAAAAATTTATTCACAACATCATCGGCGGCAAACGTTAAAGATATCAAAAATATATTTAATAATACCATATATTTAAAGCGCATGAAACCTCCTTAAAAATCCAGACAATATATCAAACCAAGCGTAAAGCTCTTCAAATCTCAAGCTTTCTATATTATCGTATTTCGTATTTGATATGATGCAAGGGTAAGACCCAAACATGAGCGTTTTAATATCTTTACTCTTAAAAGGTGCGTGCAGAAAAGATAGTGTGTTTGATTTTAAAAAAAATACATTTTGATTTAGGCTTTTAACATATTTGTAAAACTTATCGCCCATATAAATGGCGTTTTCACCGTAAGCATCTTCGTAAAAATAGCTTTTGTTGGTCCATCCCATATTAAATATTGATATCGCATAATAAACGTACTTATGTTTTTTGTCTATATGCTTATGTATCCCTTCAAAAGTCTTGTCGTCTTCTGTGAAAAAAAACCTAAATTTAAAATCGCTGTTGTAAGTTTTACAAAAAGACTTAGCTAATCCAAGGCTTAAAGCTATAGAGGAGGCGCTGTATATAGCTCCCTGGCTCTCTTCTTTTGAGCCTATAGATGTAATAATATATACAATTGGACCTCTTCCTATATCAAAAAAAATATTTTCTACAACCCCTTGCTCCTCTTTTTCCGGAACCAAGCTTATGTAAGTTAACTCATCAACGTATTCTAAATCTTTCTGGCTTATAGAAAAAACTGGCATATCGTAATTAAATATTCTCTGATAAAAGGATATGCTACAATCAGCAATAGCAAATATAACCCCTTTTGGTTTTAGAGAGTTTATCTTATCCTTGTAAAGGTCTATATCTACTATGTCTTTTAACAAAATCACAGGTATGTATCCGTCTAGGGTATTTATATGCCTTAGCTTTTCTACTTCTAAAAGCAGCGTTTTACCCTCTATGGGCTCTTTAAACTCGTTTAATATATTTAACGTTACAAGTTTTTTGGCTTTTAAAAGCAAAGCAGACGTAGAGGTCTTTATATTGACCTCTTCAACATTTAAAGGTAAATTGTTTTTGATAGCAAACTCTTTTATGAAGTTCTTAGTGTAATTTGCCCCAAAAGAGCCTATATTCCTTGGATATTTTGATATTTCATCGCATACATCTTTTATAAACCTATGTGTCATATACTGGTGTAAGCCAGTGTCTATATCTTTCAACGTTTCCTCTTACAGCATCAAAGTACAATTTTTGAAGCTTTTGAGTTATAGGTCCTATATTTCCATCACCTATAGGTCTATTATCTATCATGATTACTGGGGTTATCTCGGCGGCAGTACCCGTTAGAAATACCTCGTCGGCCATATATAGCTCGCTTCTTGCTATGGACCTCTCCTCTACTTCTAAAAAAAGCTCATTTTTGGCAAGCTTTATAATGGCCCTTCTTGTTATACCTTCTAATATCCCTTCGCTAAAAGACGGTGTTATAAGCTTTTTACCTCTTATTATGAAGATATTTTCGCCAGAACCTTCTGCTATATTGCCTTGCTCGTTTAGGAGTATAGCCTCATCGTATCCAGACATCAAAGCTTCGGTTTTGGCTAAGGCGCTGTTTACATAAGCACCGGCCACTTTCCAACGAGACGGTATAGAGTTGTCAGGATTTCTTTTCCAAGAAGACACTTTTGCATGAATACCCTTTGAAGTATCCAAGTATCTTCCAAACTTATAAGTATATATAGCTATCTCTGGCGTGAAATCTTTAAGCTTAGGGGTGAGCGCCAAATCTTTAAAATATACAAAAGGCCTTATATAAGTATCTTCTCTTATTTCGCTTTTTCTTAAAATCTCTTTTGTGATTTCTGTCAGCTCTTCCGGGGTTTTGTTTAAGTTCATAAACATGGCTTTTGCGTTTTTTAAAAGCCTAGCGTAATGCTCATTTGAAAAAAGTATATAAAGCTGTTTGTGTTCTTCGTTGTAATAAGTGCGTATACCTTCAAAAACTATAGTCCCATAGTGTATAGAGTTAGTTTTAATATTTAAATTTGCTTGCTCCACTGGTATTATGTTTCCTTCAAAATAAGCGTAGTCCATTAACCACCTCTTAAAAAATCAAAATAAAAATGCCGAAGGTGGGACTTGAACCCACATGCCCTTGCGGGCGGGGGATTTT
>JAGDWZ010000008.1 GCA_023269915.1 Hydrogenobaculum sp.
TTTTTTAAACTCATTTATTTTGAGAAGCAATGGTTAATTTGTTTGCCAATAATACTACGACAAAGTACTTATTAAACAACTATTCTACAAAATTAAACCCACTATTTAGCAATACTTTACATTTTCATACAAGCTAAAAACATTGATAATCAAAGTGTGCAATACTATAACTGTGTCATTTCAAGTCCATCATAATCGACTCAAGTTTATAATAATACTCATACATAATAAAATTCACAAATCACATATAAAAATATGTGTGTAATAAAGAATGGCTTTTAATTGATTGGCAAGGATTTTACAAGAGTTTTTATTTTACTGATAAAGGCGACGAGCGGATTTGAACCGCTGTAAAAGGGATTTGCAGTCCCGCGCCTCGCCTCTCGGCCACGTCGCCTGATGTAGTTGCATATTATAACATATCATATATTTTTATGCAATTAACTTTATCAGATCATCTAAACTGTTTGCTGGATTAAGACAAGTGTAATCTTTGCAGGCTATAAACTTATAATCAGGGGATTCTTCATGGTATTGGACAATATTTGGTATATAGTATTTGTAAAGATTGATGATTTCTTTTTGGGCTTTTGATAATGGCATAGAAAGTAGAAGTTGATAACCGTTTTTGTATAATAAAAAGCTCGTCATGAAAAAACTAGCGGCTGTAGGATTTTGAGACAACATGCTTCCATAAAGGGAAGATAGTATATTGTAAAGATTTTCATAGATATCTTCTTTAGTGATGAAAAATAGCTCTATTAAATTTTGCGCCATCACAGAGTTGCCAGATGGTATAGCTCCGTCATACAAAGGTTTTTGTGGTATCAAGACATCTGCACTAACGTTTATGTAAAATCCGCCTGAAGTTTTATCCCATAGTTTTTTGATGGTTTCATCCATAAAATGCTCTGCTTTTTCTAAATACTCTTTTAAAAATGTAGCTTTATACAACGATAAGTATGCTTTTATTAAAAAAGCGTAGTCGTCTAACATAGGTTCTATGTGTTGATTGTGATTTATAACGTGGGCAAGGGGAGTCTTAGAAATGAGATTTAAGTTTTGAATAGCCATGTTGAGGAATTCGTTTTCCTCAAATACAAGATAAGCCTCTGCTAGGGCAAAATCCATCATGGCGTTTTGATCAAGGAGTATTTTATCGTCTATAAGAGGTTTTGGTCTTTTGTCTCTAAAAGCCTTTAAAAGCTTCAACTCGTCTTCAAATTTGGTGGTTGGCTCTTTGGCATAAAGGATATTTTTGCCCGTTGGTATTTTCTTAGCTTCGTCTAAAAAGTTTCCTTCTTTTTTAATATTAAAAAAGCTTATAAACTCTTCGGCTTTTTCTTTTAATATGTCTTTAATCTCATCGTAGGTCCAAAGATAGTACCCACCTTCTTCTCCTTCTGTATCTGCATCCATAGAGGTATAAAAATATCCATCTTTGTAGAGATTTTCTTTTACGAAATCTACTATCTTATAAACGGTATCTTTGAAAATCTCATTTTTTGTAAGCCTGTAAGCTTCTGAGTAAGCTAATATGCTCATAGCTTGGTCGTAGAGCATTTTTTCAAAGTGCGGCAAAAGCCAATATCTATCCGTAGAATATCTATGAAAGCCACCACCCACATGATCCCAAATGCCACCTCTTCTCATATTTAAAAGCGTTGATATTGCCATATCCTGAAATGGTTGTCTATGGCTTTTAAGAAGAAGTAAAACATTTTGAAGGCTTGGAAATTTAGGGATCGTGGCAGACTTGTGAGATTCGGAAAATCCACCAAATTCTTCGTCGTATCTGTTTGCAAGACCAAAAAGTGCTTTGTCGATAAAAGTTTCGTTTATATCTCTTTTTTCGAGAGAGCTCATGAAATATTTAAGCTGCTCTACGACTCTTTTTGATTTTTCTATTATATTTTTGCTGTCTTTGTCCCATAGTTCTTTTATCTGGGTTAAAAGCTTTAAAAAATGACTTTTAGGAAAGTATGTACCTGCAAAAAACGGCTCTTTTGTAGGTGTTAAAAATACAGACAATGGCCATCCGCCGGAGTTGTTTAAAAGTATGCAGTATTCCATGTAAACACTATCTATATCTGGTCTTTCTTCTTTATCTACTTTTATGCTTATAAAATAATTGTTCAAAAAAGAAGCTATCTCTTTATCTTCGAAGCTTTCTTTCTCCATTACGTGGCACCAATGACACGAAGAATAGCCTATAGATAAAAAGACCGGTTTGTTTTCTTTTATGGCTCTTTCAAAAGCTTCTTCTGACCAAGGATACCAGTCTACTGGGTTGTAGGCATGCATTTTAAGATAAGGGCTTTTTTCGTTTATAAGCCTGTTTGGTTTTGATAAGGTTGTTTTGTTTTCCATGCTTTAAATATAAAAATTAGATGTATATTTAAAATGTCTATAATCAGCTAATAAAGTTTTTAAAAAAAGTTTCCTTATCTATTATAGCGCCAGCGGCGTTGTCGTGTCCTCCGCCCCCAAGGGATTCCGCTATTATCCTTGCCGAACCATCTATGCTTCTAAAAGATAGTTTTACAAAATCAGAGGTTATATAAAACATACAAGCTATGTTGTGTTCTTTAGCTATAAGGCTACCTATCTCGCTTTGATATATGGGTGTATTTATGGCTGGTATCTTTTGGTCGTTTATCGTTATATAAAGTGGGGAGTTTGTCCAGGATTCTTTTAACTTTGATACCATGAAGTGTTTGTATTCTGAAAGTATCTTGCTTTTAGAGGCAATTTCGTTTACATCTTCTTTTAGAAATTCCTTCATAGCTTCTGGGTTATCTGTATACATGTATAGGAAGTCGTTTATTTCGTCGGTGTTAGGATATCTCCAAAGCCATATATCCTTATCCTTTACTATATCTACTATCAATGGTATATGTTCATTTACAATCGTTTTGTAGGTAAGGGATGCTCCGCTTTCGTTTGGGTCGTATATAAATGTAATAAAATCGTATTCTATGGTTGTAGGTTTGTCTTCTTCTATAGGTTTGCCTATAAATTTTGATATTACGTTGGCGGCGGTTTTGTGATGGTCTATGATAACAACTTCAGTATAACCTTGTTTTTCTTGTCTTAGACTTTGAAGGTACATTAGATCATCCCACTTTGGGGCTATATCCAAAAACCATATTTTTGAAATCTCCTTAAAGTTCTGCCCTTCTTGAGGCAGATACTTGCTTAAAGCCTCTTTTACGCTGGTACCGTGGTTTAAAGGGATAAAAATTATATTGTCTTTGTCTTTTAGATACTCTTTTAATATGGCGGCAGACATTGTACCGTCTATGCAGCTTTTATGAAAAAAACATATCTTAGTCATTTTAGCTTGCTTTTTAGTATGTCGCCTAGTTTGAAACCAGATGAAGAATCGTTCACTTTTATGAAGTCGTTTTGCTCTTTTTGTTCTTTTTGCTGCTTTTTGGACTCTTGCTGTATCATGCTAAAGGTAATTTTTTCCTCTTTTGGGTTTACTTCCAACACCTTAACGGTTATCTTTTGGCCGGGTTCTAAGTTGGTGTTCTTGGGTATCTCAGATATAGGCAACAGTCCATCGATGCCTTCTGGCAATTCCAAGAATGTTCCAAAAGGTCTTACCTCTTTTACCGTAAGCTCCACTTGTTGTCCTGGTTTATACTTCTCTGGGATTATGCTCCATGGGTTTTGAGTGAGTTGTTTTAAACCAAGTTTTACTTTCTTGCCATCCAAACCTAAAACAATAAACTCCCTTTCTTCGTTTGGAGTAAGTATCTCTTCGGAGCGAGCATTTTTAAACCATGACATATCTTGTTTTTTCACTATACCTTCGACGTTTGGAGCAAGTTCTATGAAGGCTATGTTTGGATGTACAGTTTTCACTTTTCCTTTTACTACAGTATTTGGTGGATTTGCTTTTACAAATTCTGCCGCTGGATTTTCGTCAGATGTCAATATGTTGACGTCTACTCGTTTTTTATCTCTATCCAGTTTAGTAATTACAAGCTTTAGTTTGGTGCCACGTTTTAAGGATTTGGTGTTTATATTTTGCATATTTTCTTCTGGAACAAGCGCAGTGATGCCCTCGTTTAGTTCTACGAAAAGGCCTTTTCCTTTTCTATAGAAGGATACTTTTCCTTCTGTTTTATCACCTTCTTTTAGTTCAAGTGTTTCCCATGGGCTCTTTTTGGGTTTCTTAAGGCTTAGTATGAGAAAATCACCTTTTTTGGCTTTTTTTACAACCCTTAACTCTAAGGTATCACCTTCTTTTATTTGGGTACCTTTTGGTATTTCATAAGATGGTACAAAGCCTCTTACGTTTTCTTTTAAAAGCACAGTCACACCTTTGGACGGGTCTACTTTTACGACTTTACCCTCTATCATGGAGCCCACTTCTAAAGAATTTATAAACTCTTGCTGTTTGGCTTTCTTTTCGATATTTTCATATTCTTTGTATGAAACGTTTACCATCGGTTTGCCGTTTTCGTATATAGCTTTTGTTACTAGGACATTTAGCTTGTCGCCAACTTTTACATTTTTTGGTGCTTCAGAGAAAGGCAAGAAAACTTTTATATCTTCAAACTGCGCTAAAAATCCATTTCTTACCTTTGAATCTATGGTTATCTCTATAGGCGTCTTATCTTCCATAGCCTTTTTAGCTACCATAAATCCTTTCGAAGATTTAAGAGGTTTTGTGGAAAGAATTGGATTTTCCAAACCTCTTATTTTTATAATAACCGCTTCTACCTCTTGGCCTATTTCTACTTCGCCTATCTCATGTTTTTTTATGATGCCTTCTATCTTGTAGCCTATATCTATGTAAACGTTTGAGTCCGTAATTTTTACTACAGACCCTTTGACTACGCTTCCGGGTGAAAGTTG
The DNA here is from genome assembly GCA_023269915.1 of Hydrogenobaculum sp. GTDB lineage: Bacteria > Aquificota > Aquificia > Aquificales > Aquificaceae > Hydrogenobaculum. Next base: position 4,873 of record JAGDWZ010000008.1, read on the forward strand.
TTCTTCTTGAGCTTTTAACAACTCTTCAAACTCTGTTACCATGCCAGTTTTGCCTCCAATCTAAATTTATAATAAAAGCTAAAAAATTATTCATAATCAAACTTCTTCGCCTCTTTCCAGTATATATCCATATCTTCTAAAGTTGCTTCTTTTAAAGACTTCCCATTTTGTTTTAGGCTTTTCTCGACAAAGTTAAATCTCTTTACCATTCTATCGTTTGCTTTCTGAAGAGCCCTTTCTGCATCTATACCCAAAAATCTACCATATTCTACTATAGCTATTAGTATATCACCAAATTCGTGTTCTATTTCTTGGAAAATACCCTTTTCTATTGCTTCGTTTAGCTCTTCAAGCTCTTCGTTTAATTTTTCTTTTACTTGGTCGATATTTTCAAAATCAAAGCCCACCTTTGCCATTCTGTCTTGAATTTTCTGACATCTCATAAGAGCGCACATGGATTTTGGTATACCATCAAGAAAATATTCTCTTTTTTCTGCCTTTTTGTGTTCCCAGTTTTCTAAAACAGAGTTTGCTTCTTCATCACCAAATACATGAGGATGCCTTTCTATCAATTTTTTTATTAAAAGCTCAAAAACTTCGTTTATATCAAATTCACCGTTTTCTTTTGCTATTTGAGAGTGAAATACCACTTGGAGTAGCAAATCTGCCAACTCTTCTTTTATAGCGCTGATATCTTTTGATTCTATCGCATCTACTAGCTCGTAGGCTTCTTCTATAACATACTTTATGAGGGTCTCGTGGGTTTGTTCTTTATCCCACGGGCATTTTTGCCTTACTTTTTCAAAGGTTCTGATTAGATCTTCCAATATACAACTCATTTTAAAAAACTTATTATAAGGCTTAATATTATAAAAAGCAATGTTTATTTTCTACGTTTTTTAAAATACTTAGCAATGTATTAAAAATATATGATATATATTGTAGATATTTCTTTAGCTTTTAATATATTTAACTAAATTGATAGGGGGCGAACGGTTTCGACGTTGGAGCGCCGGGCAGATGATAGCAGGCCAGGTGGCGACTGTGATAGCCAAAACAAACAGCTCCCGAAGCTGAACTCGCTCTCGCTGCTTAATTAACAAGCAGCGCGTCCTTGCTGGTTTTGGTACCTTGGCCAGCTATGGGCGTCAGAGAAAGGTGCCCTGGTTGGTGATTTGCTACCTTGCACCAAACCAGTATTAAAGGTAGCCTCCACAAGTGGTTTTTCATAGGTTTTACCACAACGTGGAGTATCATAAAACCTATGTAAGCCTGTAGAGGTCATTTGTCCCGGTTCTGACGGACGCGGGTTCGATTCCCGCCGCCTCCACCATAAAAATCACATTTGAAATAAAAATAACAAATTCTTATAGCACAAATCTATTGCATAGGTTAAAATAAAGATATTAGTTTATTTGGAGGTAAATATTAAATGGCAAAAATCTATTACGATGAAGATGCTTCTTTGGGTATTTTGGCTATGAAAACAGTGGCCATAGTGGGTTATGGTTCTCAAGGGCATGCTCACGCTCTAAATCTTAGAGATAGTGGTATAAGAGTGATAGTTGCTTTGGACGACAAAAGCCCACATAGAAAAACCGCTATGGATGATGGATTTAGTGTTTATACTACGTCTAGGGCTACTCAGGAAGCAGATGTAATAATGATATTAACACCAGATACAGTGCAACCGGCCGTTTACAAAGAATGTATAGAGCCAAATTTGACGCCGGGTAAAGCTATAGCTTTTGCCCACGGTTTTAACATACACTTCGGTCAAATAGTACCGCCAAAAGATGTAGATGTGTTTATGGTGGCTCCAAAAGGTCCTGGGCACTTGGTAAGATGGATGTATGAAGAAGGTAAAGGCGTACCTGCTCTTGTATCTATTCATCAAGATGCTACAGGCTCTTGTAGAGATATAGCCCTAGCTTATGCAAAAGGAATAGGTGCCACAAGGGCAGGGGTTATAGAAACCACTTTTAGAGAAGAAACTGAAACAGACCTATTTGGTGAGCAAGCGGTGCTTTGTGGTGGTGCTACAGCTCTTATAAAGGCTGGTTTTGAAACGCTAGTAGAAGCTGGCTATCAACCTGAAATGGCTTACTTCGAATGTCTTCACGAATTAAAGCTTATAGTAGACCTTATATATCAACACGGCATAGCTGGCATGAGATACTCTATATCGGATACTGCCAAATATGGTGATGTAACAAGAGGCGCTAGAATATACGAAGCGGTAAAACCTCTTATGAAACAAATGTTAAAAGAGATTCAAGATGGTGAATTTGCCAGAGAATGGATATTGGAAAATCAAGCCAATAGACCAGTTTACAACGCGCTTTTAAACAAAGACAAAGAACATCTTGTGGAAAAAGTTGGTAAAGAGTTAAGACAAATGATGCCTTGGTTGTCTGGTAAAGAGTTAAAATGAATCTTACAAAAAGGCGTTATAAACTTAAAAAGCTCTATACACCTATGGGACATGTGTTTGTGAAGATGCATATGTCCCCAAATGTTATAACCTTGCTATCTTTGGCTTTTGGTCTTACAAGCGCTTACTTTTTTTACATACACAAGCCTCTTACTGGTGCATCTTTTCTTATAATATCTGGATTTTTAGATTTAATGGACGGTGTGGTGGCAAGGCTTGAAGATAAAGCCTCTAAATTTGGTGCGGCTTTTGATTGGATAGCAGATAAAACTGTGGATGGTTTTATCTTAGGCAGTATAGGTTTTTCTTATGGCTCTCCTTTTATAGCTATAAGCGCTATCACGTTTTCAATGCTTCACACGTTTATAAAGCCTGTGGTATATGCAGAAATTGGATTTTCTGAAAGACAAAAAGGTAAAATAGACGACCCTTTAGAGGGGATAGGATTTTTTGGTAGACCAGAAACTCATATAAGCATAGTATTTTTTAGCATATTAGAGCGGATAAATCCATTGTTTGGCCTTCATCTTGGTATAAAGCTAATAGTTCTTTTTACCTTTGGCTCTCTTTTGATAAGGATATTGTATCTTTTGAAAAAATACGGTAAGGATTATGAATAATCAAGATAAACCTTATGTGATAATAGTGTCAGAACTTACCCTTGACGGTAAACTAACTTTGTATAGAGGTGCTTCTTCTAAAGAGTTAATGACTCTTATGGACGATGAGGCTTACAGATACCTTCACGAGGTAAGGGCAAAAGTAGATGCTATAATGGTAGGTTGTGAGACTATAAGGACAGACAATCCAAGCCTAACAGTAAGATATGTAAAAGGAAAAAATCCCATAAGGGTAATACCTTGCTCTACTGCCAATATACCTTTTGATGCCAACGTGTTGTCAAAAGAAGCTCAAACTATCATAGCTACTACAAAAAGGGCTCCTGAAGAGAAGGTAAGAAAGCTTACCGAGATGGGTGTGGAAGTTTTGGTGGTAGGGGATTACCTTGTTGATTTTGAGCTTTTATTAAAAAAGTTAAGAGAAAAGGATATTAAAAGCCTAATGGTGGAAGGTGGCTCTTCAATAAACTGGGAACTTTGCAAGTTAAAAGCTGTAAACGAGGTCCGCATTATACATCTTCCGGTGATAGTGGGTGGTGAAAACGTGCCTACGTTGGTGGGTGGAGAGGGCTTTAAAACGTTAAACAGCATACTTCAGCTTAGATTAAGGGCGCACTTCAAAAGAGGATATCACCTCATAACAGAATGGGAAGTGGTATAATAAAGGTATAAATTTTGGAGGTATTTATATGATGGAAGAAAATCAAGAAGGTTATTACGCAGTGCCCTTCAGTATAGTAGGGTTGTTTCTTACCAACAAAGATGTAGAGCAGAGCATTAGGGAGGAGATAAGCCCTGAAGAGCTTGAAAAACTTCAAGATATAATAGCCAAAATGCTTTTTACCTCTGGAGTTAGTGTAGCTTTGTATCCTGGGGTAGTACCGCCAGACCAAGCTATGGAAGCTGTAAATGAACTTGAAGACCTCATCATGGGTGAGGGAGAAGAGTGATATCGGATAAACCTATTTCTGTTGCCTTATGCGGCTTTTTGGGTCGCATGGGTAGTAGTATTATAGAGGTCTCTAAAAGCTACCAAGACCTTTTAATAAAAGCTGGCATAGACAAAGAAGAGTATATAAAAGATAAAAGTTTTTCTTTGGAATATGTATCTTCCAATCTAAAGGATGTAATTAACTACGTTGATGTGGTAATAGAGTTTACCGGAAATGTTGATGTGGCTATACAAAATGCATTGGTATGCAAAGAACATGGAAAACCTATCGTCATAGGTACTACAGGCTTTGGAGAAGAGCATTTCAACATTTTAAAAGATTATGCTAGGTATATACCTATAGTTTTTTCTCCAAATATGAGCCTTGGTGTAAATGTGTTGTTTAAGCTTTTAGAGATAGCTGTAAAAGCCTTAAAAGGCAAAGGTTATGATATAGAGATATCCGAAATCCATCATCGTTTTAAAAAAGATGCACCGTCTGGCACAGCTTTAAGGCTTTTAGAAATAGTTAAAAAGGAAATCCCAAGCTCCAAAGAAGTGTTTGGAAGAGAAGGGATATCTCCAAGGGATGACAGCGAGATTGGTGTTTTTGCTATAAGAGGAGGAGATGTTGTGGGAGAACATACTGTTTATATGTTTGGCATGGGGGAAAGGTTAGAACTCACACATAGAGCCACCGATAGGAAGATATTTGCAAAAGGGTCTTTAGAAGCTGCTAAGTGGGTTTATGCAAAGCCAAGCGGATTTTATTCTATGTTTGACGTGCTTGGATTATGAAAATCTATAGTCTTTTGCTGGATAAAACTTATAAGCCCTTGACGCTTATTGATTATAAGAAATCTTTCTTGTTAGAATATACTGAAAGGGCTACGGCGATTGAATACCATCCTTATGCGGTGATAAGGTCTACCTACAAGACCTACAAAGTACCTATAGTGCTTAAAACCAACGCTTTATCAAAGACTTTTTATAAAAATATACCTACTCGTTACAACGTATATGTGAGGGATAACTTTACCTGTGGATATTGCGGTAAGGTGTGTGATGATAGCGAGATTACAGTAGACCATATAGTACCTGTATCTAAAGGTGGTAAATGGACTTGGGATAATCTTGTGACTGCCTGTGAAGCTTGCAACGCCAAAAAATCTGATAACATTATAATGCCAGTATATATAAAACCCCATAAGCCTCAGTATTTTACGCTACTTTTAAAAGAACACATCAAAAAAATGGATGAAACCACTTTGAACATCATAAAGCCGTACTGCCAGCATTATTTGAAAGAAATATCCTAAACATTATTTTATGCTATAATATTAGCTTAAAACTTTAGTAAAAGGAGTATGGTATGGCAGCATGTTTTGTATGCAATAAAAAACCTGTTTACGGTAAAAGCGTGACGTTTTCCGCCGAGAGAAACTCCAGAGTGTTCAAGCCAAACCTTCAAAGAGTTAAAATAAGGATGCCAGACGGTACCGCAAAACGAGTGATGGTATGTACCAAGTGTTTAAAAGCCGGAAAGGTGGTAAAGGCAGTTTAATTTAAGATTTTTCAAATAGCTGTGATATAAGACATTATTAAAAAGAAAATTAATTTTATATTGTAAAATATGAAGGTATTTGTGGCAGGGGGCACCGGTTTTGTAGGTAAGTATGTAGTTGAAGAACTATCTAAAACAAACCATGTTTATAAGCTTTTAACCCGTAGAAAAGTTGATAAGCCTCATGTAGTAGTGGATTTTTTTGATAAAGATAGCCTTAAAAAAGCTTTTGAAGAAGAAAAACCTGATGTTTTGATAAACCTTATAGGTATTTTAGTGGAAGAACCTTCTAAAGGTATAACCTTTGAAAATATGCATTATCTTTTACCAAAATTATTGTATGAAGTAGCTAAAGACCACGGTATAAAACACATAATACATATGAGTGCTTTGGGGGTTTCAGAAGAAGCTCCGTCTACTTATCATCACACCAAACTTTTGGCGGAAAAATTTCTCATGTCTTTAGGTGTAGATTATACCATTATAAGACCTTCTTTGATAATAGGGCCTGAGCAAAGGCTTTTTAGAGATTTGGACTTTTTCGGAAAATATTTTCATGTGATGGCACATCCTGGTATTTTGCCTTACTATTTTGCTCCGGTGGATGTTAGAGATGTGGCTTTTGTATTTGTAAAAGCTATAGACGACCTAAATCTAAGAAATAAAATTATAGAGCTTTGTGGTAAAAAAGCGGTGTCTTTTGATAAGCTTTTAAAAGATAGTTTTAAGCTTTTGGGAAGACATGCTTTGATATTGAGATTACCAAAACCTCTCATGTATGTGAGTGGAGCTTTGGTGGAAAAAATATTAGAACCACCACCTTTTAGCAAAGACCAAATTCTCATGATGTACAAAAACAACGTTTGTCAAGGTCAAGACCCTTGGCCTCTTATTGAAAAAGAACCAATACCCTATGAGGAATCTTTGAAGTGGGCTATAGAAAACTACAAATCAAAAACTGCTAAAACATAGTTTGAAGAGCTAACGTATAATCCCAATAGTTTTTTAAAGTAGTTTGCCCATTGGCGGTATCGTATACCAAATTTGAATCTGGGTTTATAAAATCAGCTCCTAAAGATATCTTAGCGGACTCACTGTTTATATAGTAAATAGCAAATATGCTAAGCCTATTTATTTTTGCCTTATTTTGGTAGTTGTTGGTGTTTTCGTCGGTTTCGTATCTAAAAGCCAAAGATGGTTTTCCTATACCTACGTATTTGTCGTATAGCAAAGCTGTTTGTAGATAGTATCCAGTAGCTTTGATGGGTGCTTTTACTGTGTAATTGGTAAGTTTCATACCGTATGGTAAGCCTGTTGTATTTGAATATCCTATCTGGAGATTTGGTACTATACTTTTAAATTTTTTCTCAAAAAGAAGGTCTGTGTCAAAGGATTTTGAATTTGTAGAACCGCTTTGGTTTGTAAATTTATCTTGCTCATAAGCAATACCCAAGGCTAATATATTCTTGTGGCCAAAATATGTATCTTCATCCATATAACCTTCGTTATTTGAAAAGCCCAAAAACGTTGGTGATAATTCAATTCTAAAACCATATTTTAAACTTGGGGATGTAATGTTGTTTTGTGAAAGCTCATAATCGTATCTTCCGTTTGCTATATCTACATAGTATTTGATAGCACTGTGGAATTTGGAGCCCCATAAAACTATTCCCATATCTCTATAACCGTTTTGTATATCAGAGCCTATATCAAGGGGTGTAAATGGGTTTACAAACATAGGTCCTTTTAAATAGCCATCCATTATGGCACTGTTTATGGTGCCTATACCTTCCATGGTAGGTATTATGGTGTAATAGCTATCTGTTAATGATATGCGAGAGTAAGGGTCCATAAAAAGCCCGGTCATTATGTTAAAAGCTCTTGAAAATCTAAGGTTTATGTATGCATCTTTTACAACGCTTTTATGCATGCCCGTATGGGCTCTTGCCGTACCGTCTGGTGGTATCAAATTGTTGTCTGAAAAATCAAAGTTTGCTCCAAACTCGACTATTTTGTTTAGCCTGCCCATAAAGTATATACGGGCATTTTGCACTGAGAAGTTTGTGGAAGAATGGTCTTTGGTGGTGATAGCACCGTCTTTTTGGGCAAATATTTGAAGTTTGAGGCCAGCCATAACATCTTGCTGGCCTTGTTTTATCTCAAATCCAAAAGATGAGCTTGCTAATAAAGTAGCTAAAAATAACCTTTTTAAACTTTTAAAAGCCAAAACTAAATCCTAAGTCTGCGTTTACATCCTTTACTTCTTTTATATCCGGGAACTTTTGCTTTAGGGCTCTTTCTACACCAGCTTTTAAGGTGAGAGTGGACATACCACAACCAGAGCATGCCCCCATAAGCCTTACAAGGATAGTACCATCCTCTTCTATGCTTACAAGCTCTATGTCTCCGCCGTCAAATCTTAAAGCTGGTCTTATTTCGTCTAACGCTTCTTCTACTTCTTCTACCGTTGGTAAAGCCATAGGCAATACCTCCTATCAACAAAAACCTTTTAAGGCTTCGTATGCTTTTATAGCTTTTTCAAATCTTTCGTTTATTACGTCCCAGTTTAATGAGTTTAAAAACGCATCTATATAAGGTGGGCGTTTATTCTTTTGGTCTACATAGTAAGCGTGCTCATATGTGTCAAGTACTATAAGAGGAATTAGACCTGTAAGGTTGTATACGTTGTGAGCGTCTAGGCCGTTTATCATAAGCTTGCCTGAGAATATATCAAGACCCAACATAGCCCATCCTCTAAAAGCTATCCCTGCGGCTTTTAGTTCAGCTACGCAATTATCCCAAGAGCCAAAATCTTCTTCTACCTTTTTCTTTAGAGCTTCTGAAGGTGAACCTTTTGGTGTAAGATGTCCAAAGTAGAGCTCGTGTAGTACAGTACCCATGTAGTTGAAGGTTTCTTCTACTTTTAACTCTCTATATTCAGAGTAGTTTTGGTTGGCTTTTGACCTATCTGAAAAGTTTAAATCAGCCAACTTATCTTGGATTTCGTTAAACTTAGCTACATAACCTTTGTAGTGACCTTCAAAGTGCGGCTCTATTTGCTCATTAGATATACCGTTTAGGTTTGACGGTTTAAGATGGTTTTTTGGTTCTAACTTCATGTTTTTTACCTCCGTTTTAAGCTTTTAACAAAAATTAATTTTTTATGAGCACTAGTCAATGACTAATATTATATAAACTTTGAAATATCTTCCTTTGTGTTTATATTTACAAAGGATTTAAGCTCTTTATCTATTTTTTTTGCTTGTTCTTCAGTTAATATGTTTAAATCAAGCATATTTAAAAGTTGCTGAAAAGACGCTTTGTTGTTTTCTATGCAATATTTTATCTTATCTTTTGCTGAAGGGCTGTAGATGGCTAAAAGCGGTTCAAAAAAACCTTTTATTTTGAAAACAGTTGCTTCTTTTTTGTGAGATTTTAGCATATACTCTATCAATTCTTTTTGTATAAAAGGCATATCTGCGCCAACTATAAGAAATGGTTTTTCTGTATAAGTGCATGCTGTATAAAGGCCGCTTAGTGGATTTTGGATATCTATTATATCTTTAATGGATATTGCATTTTTTATAAACGAGTATTTCTCTGGGTTTTTAGAAACTATATATATGTTTTCTGAAAAGCCGAACAAAGCATCCGCTACATGCTCTATCATAGTTTTTTTATGAAGAACAAAAAGCGTTTTATCTTCTTTAAATCGCTTGCTTTGACCACCAGCCAGTATGAAGACGTCTATGTTATTCACCGGCAATTAGTTTTCTAATAGAGTCGCTAGCGGAAGCCTCCTTTGGATATGGTTTTCCAAAAGATGGTATATAAACATAACCTCCAGGTGGGACTATACCTTGTCTTATCTGAGGATTTAACCTCTTTAAAAGATAATAATTTACACCATAAGCTAAAGCTATATTTCTTAAATCCTGAGAAGAATATGGCTTATAGATATGTAAAGTGTAGTTAAAATATCTTTTTTTTATGTCAAAGCCAAATTTTCTAGCGTTTTTAACAATGGTGAGCAACGCTAAGAACCTTGGTACATATTGCCTGGTTTCTGGTGGAAACGAGTCCTTAAAAGCCCAAAAACTTCCCCTAGGGTCTGATTTAAAAATAGAAGATACGCAGTAAGGTCCGCAGTTGTAAGCAGCTAAGACTTTGTTCCAATCTCCAAATTGGTTGTACAAATCGCTAAGATAATGGGCTGCCGCCTCTGTAGATTTTATAATATCAAACCTTTCGTCAATTTGATTGTTTACCACAAGCCCATAATCTCTAGCCGTTTGAGGCATGAGCTGCCATATGCCTGCTGCTCCTGTACTAGACACCGCATACTCGTTGTAACCGCTTTCTATGATAGGAAGATATATAAAATCTGATGGAAGGTTGTATTTTTTAAGTATCGGAAGTATGATAGGAGAGTAATATATGGCTTTTTCTATGCCTCTTTCTATGAAGGCTCTATCTTGATATACAAAATAATTTATATACTTTTTAACATCGTTTGTATATATAAGGTTAAGCGCCTGAGGGTTGTTTTCGTATATAGGGTGATAGGTTATTTGTGGTCTTGTGATGTTTGTTTTTTTATAAGCGTAGTTGTTACCATACAAAGAAGCGTTTGTAATCTCAGCACTGCAAGAGCTAAATAGTATTCCTAAAAGCCCTATACCAAAGCCTTTTATTAAGTAGTTTTTCAAGCTTTTAGTACCCATAAAATATATATCGTCATTTTAAGATAACATTAAAACTTTAAAGATTATATGACATATATCAATATTTTGCTTTTTTAACGCTTTCGTATATCCTATGAGCTATTACTTCATTTGCTTTT
>JAGDWZ010000066.1:0-2334 GCA_023269915.1 Hydrogenobaculum sp.
TTTGCACAATTTATTTATTGATGTATTTATATAAAAACAATGGGGAGGACCCCCATTGCAAATAAATATTAAATTATGGATTTTGGTTTCCGTAGTATTTGTAGAAATGATACCACTGGGCTTTATCCACAGGCCAGCCCTTAAACCAATCTGATAAGTCCGGTATCACGTCCACAATAGTGTATGTCACTGCCAACACTATAAACATAAGCCACATAATAATAACCATCAAAGGTATCTTGTTTCCCTGATATCCACCTACCTTATAATCTGGCTCAGCAGGTGTCAAATATCTTTTTTTAGCATCAGCCATAATTACACCTCCGTATGCTCAATCCTATCGTATCTTTTGTCCATGTCTATCATGTCAAATTTAGAGGCTTCTATATTGTTAAACTCGCCTCTTAAAAAAGCCCACATAAAGAAAGAAGCAAAAGTTAACATACCAAACAAATATGTAGTAGTTATAACTATAAACACAGAGTGGGCATCGTCGCTGGCAGAAGTTCCTACTATGGCCCAGCTTATGAGCCTATAGGAAAATGGAATGCCAGCCATAAGCACTACAGCAATAACCATCGTAATTAAAAATATCTTTCTACCCTTGCTCATTTTGAAGCTCCTGAAGATGCTGGTGTAGAAGATTTTGTATTGGAGCTATTAGAAGAGCTTGTATTAGAAGAATTGGAAGAGTTAGCGTTTGAGTTGGAAGAATTTGAACTTGGAGTTGTGGATGTCATAGCAGCTTGCATAGCTTGTGGATTTTGTTGCTCTTCTTGTACTTCTTTACGCCACTCATCAAAGAACCTTGGCCTATACCAGCTACCCAACCATTCAAGATAAGTAATCACAGCCAAACCATACTTAGTTGGTTCTGGGTTTAAAGACGCATAAGCGTCATTTGGATTTGCTGGTGTCAAAACTGGTTTGCCATCTTTTAAGTCTACAAACTTAGCAAATCTTGGCATTATAGAACCGGGGACTGTATATTGTGGATTTACAAAGTGTGCCAAATGCCATTCTACACCCTTCTTACCAGCTTCTCTTATGAGGTCTGGACCTTTTCTTTCTGTACCAAAGAGGTGAGGCAAGAACAACGTATTGTCGTATTCGCTTGGTACAGATACATGTCCGTAGTAAGCTGGCTCGTTAGATACCGGTCTTACAAATTGAGAATGGCACTGCCAACATCCTTCTGCCATATATATCCATCTTCCGTCACTTATCGCTTGTGCTACTCCTTTTATGATCTGTTTTTGCACTGCTGGAGGAGCCGTATAGAAATATTGGTCTGGAACGTTGTAATACTTTTTCCATAAGTTAGGATACATAGCTAAAAGCTGAATAACTTCTGGAAATTGTCTTTTGTAAAAGCCTTCAGCTACAACCTGATCTTTGGTTTTCATTTTACTGGTACCACCAAGGACAATTATAGGTAAAACGCCTTGAATAAAGGTACCAGTTACAAAAAACCCTATACCAGCTAAAAAGAATATAAAAGCCCATCTTTCGTGTATCGCTCTTCCGCCTGATGCCATAGTCTATTCCTCCTTAAGCTGTAGCCACTTTTGTAGAGGCTTGATAGGCCCTTCCTACAGCCATTGTCTTTAGTATGTTGTAGAAGTATGCTATATAACCTGTAAATATGAATATTCCAGAAGCTGTACGTACCCACCAGAATGGTTTACCAAGATTAACAGAATCTATAAATGGTACTTGAGCGATCCAAGCAAAACCTTCCGCTATACCTGCCACACCTAAATCTACAAACATTACCTCAGTCCCTATCAACATAAACCAGAAAGCCATTTCTGATAGAGGTCTTGAATATGTATATTTTAAACCGTACATTCTTGGTACTATGTGTTCGTACATTCCTAAAAGCCAGAAACCAAACGTACCAAACATTATAAGGTGTGCGTGACCTGTTACCCAGTCTGTAAAGTGTATAACCTTTTGAGTAGTTAATAACACCTGTATAGAACATTGGAAACAAGTTATCCAATAGTTTATCATACCTACATAAAACCATCTTAGAGCCATGTCTTCTTTCATAGCACCATAAGAACCTCTTAAGGTCATCATGAAGTTAACAAGCACCGTAGTCACAACTATTTCTATAGCTATTGTGGCAAATACAGCAGCATATTGAGCGAACATCGGTATCGGAGACCATAAATAGTGGTGAACACCTTGAGCAGGATAGAAGAAAGCCAATCCCCAAAAACCTAAAAGTCCTAGACCATGAGACCATATTGGTTTTTGAAGAACCCTAGGTACAAAATAGTACATCAAACCCCATCCCATCGGAGTCACATATAAACCAACGAGGTC
>JAGDWZ010000066.1:2434-62965 GCA_023269915.1 Hydrogenobaculum sp.
CCAGTATACAAAGGTTTTTCTTTTGAGGCTTTTATTATTGGAACCAAAAATTGCGGTATCACAACAAACAACCACAATGTTATTGGTACATCCATTATAAACGGAGTTTCAGACCATTCAACAGATTGAGGTCCTATCCACCTACTTAGCTCGGGCCCGCCAAGCATTGTACCACCAAAGAATAACAACGATATTACAGTGCCTATACCCGCTACTTGAAGAGCAGCCCATAACAACCATCCATAAGCTCTATTCCATACCGGATGTCCCGTCATACGTGGTACTGCCCAATATAGAGCACCTGTTATGCAGTTAGCTAAAAATCCGTACGCTGCAACGTTTGTATGGTTAAATCTTAATCTCACAGGTGACATATAAGGGTCTACTATGTGAATATTTAGAAATGTCAAAGAATATGTGAGACCAAATATCATCACAAGCAACAAATCTATAAGACCCATAAGCATATGAGCCTTCACCAAATCTGTATAAACAAGCTCCTGTTGCTGCTTCATCTTTATCCTCCTTACTTTTGGGTTTTACCCATTAAAAATAGCACATAAGAAACAAGATTCCATCTATCGTTGCTAGACAACGACGAAAATGATGGCATACCACCTGTAGTACCAGCCAACACACCCATAGTTATAGTTTTATATATCTCATTCACATCATATACACCAGGCAATATACCAAGAGTTAGGTTTGCTGGTCTTTCAAGCGGTCTTTCTACACACTTGTTACCATCCCATTTTTGACATTCCGCAGAAGGATCATGTATAGAAAGAGCAGCTGGACCATCGCCTTGACCATTGATACCATGACATGCTGCACAGTTTTGCTCAAACAACACCTTGCCTTTTGCTATAGAGTCTGGGGTGCCCAAAAACGGAGGAGGTTTCAGCGCTTCCCAATTTTCTGGAGGAGGTTGAGACTCTGCTTTTAGTTTACTCCAATCGGGACAAAATGTCTTGATATACTCTATTACGTCCATCAGTTCCTGGTCGCTATAATGTGGAAATGCTGGCATTGCCGTAGAAGGAACACCGTTTTTAAGAACTCTTAGAAGATCTGCATCAGTAGGAAGCGACGTACCTGGAGTACTCTTGAATTTGTAAAGACAAGTAGTGAAGTCCCTTGGCTTTACACGAAAGAATTGAGCAGCTGGACCATCACCCTTACCGTTAAGCCCGTGACAGCCACTACATCTTTGGTCATAAATTTGCTTTCCTATCCTTATCATCTCAGCCCTACTATTAACTGGATAGCTTTCTACCCTAGCTTGAGATGACTTAGGATTAATATACATTACAAAAGCTGCGAAGCCTAAAGATATAGCAGCTGCCGCCGCTAACCCAAACCATTTGCCTGACTTTTTGTCAGGACTTTCACGATTCTTAGATCGCTCTTTGTCCATTCCTATCCTCCTTTAGGATAAAACCTATCTGAGAGTTTATTGTAATATCACTATTATTTCATTTCAATGACTTAATATCATTATAATAGTGTAAGTCAATAATTACATAATCAATTTTCCTATGCAAATATGATTAGATATTTATTAACTTATAAATACTTCGTATTTTATCAACTATAGAAGGCGAGCTTATATTATTCAATACTTCTATTGGAACTTGTTTTTTAATATTGTTATTTAAAACTACTTCTAAATATCCGATTTTTTTATAAGCTTTTATGGGAAGTTTAATATGTTTATCAACAGATATCGAAAACCTAATTTTAAGTCCAGGATATCCTGTTATGATCAAAGTTTTCGCAGCAATCAATTTTGCTTGCTTGTTATCTATCCTTAGAAAACCTATTTCTTCACCCTTTTTAACAACATCCTCTTTAAAAAATTCACTAAAAAGTTGCTTCACTATGTATTTAGCGTCCTTTAACGCATTCATAAGAGGACTTCTGCCATTAACTCCAAGCAAAACTCCAAGTATATGGATATTATGTTTTACTGCGTAAAATATGAAATTACCTAAAGCCCTAGAAGATGTACCAGTTTTTATACCCTGTATTCCATCTGCACCTAAATCATAATTTACATTGTAAACAATTCCCTCTTTTGGAATAAATGTTTGAGGCATAGCTACAATATGCCTGAAGGTTTTTATTTTCATCACCTTCTTGGCCAACGTAAATTGATCTAAAGCATTGCTTATATTTCCAGGTTTTGCTCCTGCCGGACCCACGTAATGAGTGCTTTTCAGATTTAGAGAATAAGCTGTTTTATTCATTTCCTTCACAAAAGTTTTTGTACTGCCGCTATCCCATCTAGCTATTATATAGGCAAAATTATTTGCAGAAGGAATCAGCATTCCTTCCACAAGCTTTCTCTCGCTTAAACTTTCACCATTAAATACCTTAGCTACAGACTGTCCTTCCCTTTTAAATCTTTTGTACTCTGCTACATCCTCACGTGTAATTCGTACTTTTGGACCATTTTCTCCTTCTTTTAACGGATGAGATTTTAATACGATATAAGCAGTCATTATTTTTGTTAAACTAGCCAAAGGCCATTCTTTACTAGCGTTACGCTTGATTAATATTCCGTCGCTAACTGTGCCTATAGCGTATATTTTATCATTTTTAGGGATTTCTAAATTTAATTTACCAGGTATGTTTATATTTTTTATTGTTAGAACAATTTTAGGTTTATCGCTCGGTTTTAAAAGCCAAAAAACAGCCAAAAATAATACTATCAACACTACTATAAATGCCAATCTTATTTTAAATTTTTTTAACTTTACACTATTATCTATACTCTTCATAATGGTGATTCTAAGCTTTTATTGATATTGTAACGGTAGCTATTTCCAAAAAAGTAATATACTATCGCATCGTACATTGCTTTTGCAAATTTCCATTGATAACGTGAGTTTGTCAGTTTCCTTACATCTTCTTTATTTGTTAAAAATCCAGTTTCCACAAGCACAGAT
Organism: Hydrogenobaculum sp.; assembly: GCA_023269915.1. Lineage (GTDB taxonomy): Bacteria > Aquificota > Aquificia > Aquificales > Aquificaceae > Hydrogenobaculum. The sequence goes on from JAGDWZ010000066.1 coordinate 5,386, forward strand.
GGTATCCCAGGCGTTCTTAACACCACAAAATTTCTTCTATGAATATTGTGAAGTGTTACATGTCTATCCAGCTCCTTATTCAAGAAAAATGCCAAATCTTTTGCAAATATATAACTTTGATTCTTTGTTATGTTTAGAGCCATCTTAGCCAGTATCTTTCTAGCAGATACGCTATTTACATCCAATGCATTTCCAAATACAGCTCTATCAAAACTTACGTTTTTAACAAGCTCGTTGTATTTTCTATTTATACCAGCCGAAGATAAATAGTATATATTTGTTCCATGTGGCCATTCTATATGGTCTGGAGCTATATTACAGTGTATGCTTATAAACAAATCTGCCCTATTTTTTATGGCTATCATCGCTCTTTCTTGAAGAGGTACAAAGACATCTTTATCCCTTGTCATAATCACTTTGAATCTAGGGTCATGTCTCAAAAAGTAATCAAGTTTTTTACCTATAGCCAAAACTACATTTTTTTCTTCCACACCGTAAAGCCCTATACCACCAGGATCCTTTCCACCGTGCCCTGGGTCTATTACTACTACCTTTTTACCGGATGGTCTATTGTACAAAAATGCAGGAATATAGGAAACTTTTACTTGGTTTTTGACATGCGTTTTAAAATGCTGTTTAATTTGTGGTTTATATATATCTATTACAAGCCTTTCTGGATTATATAGTTTAAAATAATATACTTTAGAAGGTATAAATGGTAGCTTATAAAAAACTTTTAGTTTTGAGATTTTAATTATAAGAAGTTTTCCAAGATTTTTAACATTAAACCTATTTACATTTCTTACATCAAATACGTATCTTATTTTATTTGGATAATAACCTTTTCTTATGTCTAAAATCGATGCCCTTGATATGCCAACAGCCAAAAGCAAAACTACAAAAAGTACTCTTCTCATTTTATAAATTTTAAAATACAAGTATAAATTTAAGATAAAGGCTTTATGTAAAAGCTATGATTTCGTAAAATATTCAAAACGTCTCCGGGCGGAGTCGAACCGCCGGCCTCGAGATTAGGAATCTCGCGCTCTATCCTACTGAGCTACGGAGACTCTGATTAAACATTTCAATATTATACATCAATATTTTGTTTTTAATAAAACTTTTTAATATATAATGTTTTAAATCATTTTTAATAATAAATTTAAATTTATATTTTTTCTTATGAAAAAAGCGTTTGCGATTGGTAAACTTAGAGAGTTAGGATACAAAATTACGCCCCAAAGGGAATATGTACTTGATCTATTTTTAGGATCTAAGGATCATCCCAGTGCTGAATCCCTTTATGGTATGGTAAAAGAAAGATTTCCTTATATATCTTTATCTACAGTTTACAATACATTAAATACACTTGTAGATATAGGTCTTGCAAAAACTATTTATTTAGAAGACAAGACATATTTTGACCCAAACATAGAACCGCACTCTCATTTCATATGTGAGCACTGTGGAAATATTTACGATTTGGAGCCTATTGATATAGATTTAAGTAATATAAAAAATGAACACATGGCTTATAGTACCACATTTGAAGTGTTTATCTATGGTATTTGCAAAGAATGTATTAAAATCAATGAAAATTAAGCCTATTCAAGCGTAAATTGAATATATTATCTATATCATAAGATATTTTAAAAATATTTTTATATTTAGCATATGTTAAGTATTGGCAATTTTTTGGGTGGGCTTATAAATCCGGTAGATAGCTTGATAGATCCAAAAACCACGGACACCAATACATCAACCACAGACTTTAAAGATATCCTATACTCCCTCATACAACCGCAAAAACAAACTAAAGACAAAATCCTAACAGATATAGATAAAATATTTCAAGATATCTTGGGCTTTTTTCAAAACATATCATATACATTTTCTAACAACAAAAGCCCAAAACTAGACGAAAAGGTAGATTTGACGACATTAAACAACAAATCTAAGACATCCATCATAAATATATTGAAAGATATAGAAAACTTGTCAAAAGACATAAATCCAAACTTTGACGGCAAAAGTATAGAAAGCATTATACAAGATATAAAAACTCCAAAACCAAACGAAAGCATTATCATTTCTATATCAATACAAGAAGAAATATCAATAGGCAAAGATTCAAAGTTTTTAGACAACATATTATCAAACTTAGACCAGTATATTTTTTCTAAAAAAGAGATTTCAGCGCATATAGCTTCTTTTTCCTTCGAGATAATATCGCAAACAAGCAATACTTCTAAGCCACTTTTTTCTTTAAAAGCCCAAAAACTACCAAACGATACATTGAAAGATCTGTCTCAACCAAAAATATCGATGAATATAGACATTCCAAAAGACGAAGAAGAAGTTAAAATTCCCCTAAGCGAAGATTCCAAACAAAACATAGACCCATCCACTAAAGCAATCAACGATAATACCAAACAAGCTACCACTTTAATAAATTTAAAAGACAATAAAGATACCAACAAAGGAACCTATATACCCAAAGAAACACAAAAAACGTTCCTAAAAGACGCTTCGGCTCAAGCATCAACACAAGCAAACTTAAAAAGTGTAAACTTAGACGATGAAACCACATCTTATAAATCTTATAAAGATCCTGAACCTATCAATACAGATATTCATCAAACTACTTCAGATAAGATATCTGAATATTATGCACTTACCAAAGGACAACAAATACATATCGAAACTTCAAATAAAGATAACGAAACTAGCCATAAAATAACCTACTTATCAAAAGATATTGAGTTAAACATAGAATTTCCAGGTCAAAATCAACAACAAAAAGATATAAAAGACAAAAATTCTAAAGATATCACAACAAACACAAGATACATTAGCATATACAACAAAGAAGATGAATACAATACAATATCAGATATCACAAAAGGCGATACATCAAAAACTAACTCAGATAAAAATCAAGGCTCAATAGCTACAAAAAATTTAAACCTTGACGACACAGAATATACAAAAGATATAAACAACAACAGAGAATACATACAAAAAAATAATTCAACAATAGAGGCTCCTCAAAACACCTTAAAATCAAACAAAATAAACCAAGATATTAAGTCTTTTGAAACAAAAGACAACAACATACAAAATAAAATCATTGATGATGAGACTGTTTCTACCGATAAAAGCTCGCAAAATATAACTGTTAATAATACTAAAAATAATGAAAATCAAAAAGTATCGCAAAATCCTGGTGATGCTTCTTTGCAGTATCGTGTTAACGATGCTAAAAATAATGAAAATCAAAAAGAAGAGTTGGCTCAACAAACTAACATAACAGAAAACGCCCCAATCTCAAAAAATCCACTTCAATCTGATAACTCAAACAATATATTAGAAACCCCAACACTACAAGATAAACCAAGGGAAAACTCAACTAAATACACCGATAATATAAAAGAAGATGTAAGCACTATGACAAAAAATATCATCAAAGACACAAATTTAGATACAACACAGTATCAAGAAAATCATATAAAAAATCAAGAGCAAGACATAAAACAATACATTGAAAAAAACATAAATGCCATAAACCTAGAAAATAAAGATATTATGCCAAAGACAAGCTTGAACAACATACACGACTTTGCAAACCCTATAAAAGATATGATAAAAGATGTCGCTAGTTTACAAGCTTTTAACACAAATACAAGCGATAAACAAAAAGATAACAAGGATAACAATCAAGGGTTTAATATGAACTATCAGCAAAACATGCAAAATACACAGCCAAATACCACCAATACCATCAATACGGACAAAGTGTTTAAAGAGATAGAAAAAACTGTATTAAAAGAGGCAAAAAACCCTGTTTTGATGAAAAACGTATCTATAAATTTAGACGACGGGACTACGCTTCAAATAAAGTTTAATGCCAACAATCTGTCCATAGCGATAAATACAGATACGGAACTAGTCTATAAAGATTATCAAATAAAGGATCTAGTGAAAAATCTACAAAGCTTAGGCTTTAGCATAGAAAACATCACAATCAACGGAGCTACCATAGAATCTCAGATGGGATTTTCGGAAAACAAAGACCAAAAGAAAGACGAAAAGGAGCAAAAAGAAAACTATCAGACAGACCAGAGCTTTGAACTTGTAAATGCGGTTTGAGTTAAAAGAGTGCATAGTCTTAGAAAGATTAAATAGATTTGTAGCAAAAGTCCTAATAGATAACAAAGAAACCCTTGTACATATAAGAAACACTGGAAGATTGCCAGAGCTTCTACAAACAGGGGCAAAAGGTCTTCTTGAGAAAAAAGAAGGTGGTAAATACCAATGGCATCTAAAAGCCGTAAACAAAAACGGGTACTGGGTTTATATAGATTCTCTTTTAGCTCCTAAGTTGTTTTTGGATTTTGCTAAAAAAGAAGGGTTGTTTGACATTAAAAGCCTAAAACTAGAACCAAAATATGGAGACTCTCATAAATTTGACATACTAATAAATAACCATATTGTTATAGAAACAAAATCTGTAAACTTGGTAAAAGAAGGTATAGCTATGTTTCCAGACGCCCCTTCGGAAAGAGGGACTAAACATGTAGAGCTTTTAAAAAATATTTATAAAACAAAAGAGTATAAACCTATGATAGTGTTTGTGGTACAAAGACCAGATGCAAAGGTTTTTAAACCAAACGAAGAAACGGACAAAGCTTTCTCAAAAGCTCTAAAAGAGGCAAAAGATATGGGCATAGATATACTTTGTTTTGATTGTTATACATCAGAAAATGAAATTTTTATAAAAGGTCAAATACCAAAGGCTTTTTGATTTATAATATTTGTATGCTTGCTGATAGAGTTAAAACAATTAAACCTTCTCCAACTTTGGCAGTCAGTGCAAAAGCCAACGAGCTTAAAGCAAAAGGTATAGATATAATAAGCTTCGGCGCCGGAGAACCAGATATAGATACGCCGATATTTGTAAAAGAAGCTTGTATAAAAGCTTTGGAAGATGGTAAAACCAAATATACGCCTTCTTCTGGTATCCCAGCTTTAAGAGAGGCTATAGCCAACAAGCTTAATAAAGAAAACAACATAGATTATAGCCCTTCTGAGATAGTAGTATCCACTGGTGCCAAGATGATTCTTTTCCTTATATTTATGTCTATTTTAAACGAAGGTGATGAAGTAATTGTCCCATCTCCTTATTGGGTAAGCTACCCCGAACAAATAAGGCTTTTTGGCGGAGTCCCTGTATTTGCAGAGTTAAAAGAAGAAAACAACTTCGAGCTTACCTTAGACATACTAAAAAAATACGTAAGCCCTAAAACAAAGGCTATTATCATAAACTCTCCTTCAAACCCAACTGGTGCTGTCATATCAAAAGAAGACCTTGAGAAAATTGTTGAATTTTGTATAGAAAAGAATATATTTATAATATCAGATGAGTGTTATGAACACTTTGTCTACGACGATGCTTTTATGGTAAGCCCAGCATCTTTTAGTAAAGATGCAAGAAAGATTACTTTTACTGTAAACGCATTTTCCAAGACATTTTCTATGACAGGATGGAGAGTAGGCTATGTGGCATGCCCTATAGAGTATGCAAAAATAATAGCAGACTTGAATAGCCAAAGTGTATCAAACGTCACAAGCTTTGCTCAGTGGGGGGCTTTAGAGGCTTTGCAAAACGAAAAATCAAAGGATTTTATAGAAAATATGAAAAATACTTTTGCAAAAAGGAGAAAACATCTTATAGATATACTCAATAAATATCAAATACCTTATTCAAAACCAAAAGGCGCTTTTTACATGTTTATAGATTTAACAAAGTATAAAAACCATTTTAAAGACGATATACAGATGAGCTCTTTTATACTAGAAAAAGGAAGGGTTGCTTTGGTACCAGGCTCTTCTTTTGGTAAAGAGTTTTGGGCAAGGCTTTCTTACTGTGTATCAGAAGACACTTTAACAGAAGGTGTAAAAAGAATTTACGAGGCTTTGAGTAGTTTATGAAAAAGCTCATTTTGATTTTTGGCTTTATATTTGGTATTGGGCTTTTAACAACTTCTTGTTCTAAGAAAAGCGGTGTAAACGATTATTTGAAAGAAAGTTCTTCTAAAAATATACCTATAGTAAATTTAGAGCCTACAAAAGATTATGAAATGCTTATAATAGAAAGTAGCGACTGTCCTTACTGCCATAAGCTACAACACGATATAACCACAAATAAAGATCTCATTGAAGCTCTTAAGAATGTTGAAGTAGCCCCAGTATTAGCGGATGATACGTCAAAACTCTACAAAATAGTTATAAACAATCATAAACTCATAGGAACTGGACAAGATTTAGCAGCAGACCTTGGAGTAAACGCCTATCCCAACATATTTTTCTTAAACAAAGAAGGTAAAGTCATTCTAAACGTGCCAGGCTATGTAAAACCAAAGACCATGGTTTGTGTTGTAAACTTTATTACTACCAAAAGCTATAAAAAAGAAGATATAAACTCATACATAAAAGCCAACAACTGCTTATCTTAAAATATATGAAATTTGATGTAGTGATAGTAGGGGCAGGTCATGCGGGTATAGAAGCTGCAATCGCTGCTTCTAAGCTTTGCAACAGTGTTGGGCTTTTCACCATAAACATAGACAACATAGGACAAATGTCTTGCAACCCTGCCATTGGTGGTATAGCAAAAAGTATTGTAGTAAGAGAAATAGACATACTTGGCGGAGAAATGGCAAAAGCCATAGATGTTACAGGCATTCAGTTTAAAATGCTAAACAGAAGAAAGGGAGAGGCCGTATGGGCACCAAGAGCTCAAGCAGATAAACTAAAGTACAAAGAATACATGAAAAAAACTTTAATGGGTATACCAAACATATATCTTATACAGGATGAAGTGATAGATGTATTGGTAAGAAACGATGAGGTAGTAGGTGTAAAAACAAAACTTGGTATAAAATACGAATGCAAAGCTGCTGTAGTTACCACTGGTACATTTTTAAATGGAAAGATTTTTATAGGAGATAAAGTATTTTCTGGTGGTAGAGCCTGGGAACCAGCCTCTACAAACCTAGACGAATTTTACAAAAGATACGGTTTTGCGATGAAAAGATTTAAAACTGGAACACCGGCAAGGCTTGATAAAAGGACTATAAACTTTGACGAGCTTGAAAAAGCACCGGGAGATGAACCAGCGCCAAAATTTTCATTGTTTTCAGAACCAAGAGGAAGCTATTGGTTTAATCCTGGTAAAAAACAAATAGATTGCTATATCACATATACAAATCCAAAAACCCACGAAATAATAAGAAAAAACTTGCATAGGACAGCCCTTTACGGCGGGCTTATAAAAGGCGTTGGTCCAAGATACTGTCCGTCTATAGAGGACAAAGTTGTGAAATTTGAATCAAAAGCCCAACATCAAATATTTTTAGAACCCGAGGGAGAAGACACGATAGAGGTATACCCAAACGGTCTTTCTACATCCCTACCAGAAGACATACAGCAAGAAATGTATAGAACTATAAAAGGACTTGAAAATGTAGTGCTTATAAGACCGGCTTACGCTATTGAGTACGATATAGTAGACCCACTAGAGCTATACCCAACGCTTGAAACCAAAAAGATAAAAGGGTTGTTTCATGCTGGTAACTTCAACGGCACTACAGGTTATGAAGAAGCAGCAGGTCAGGGGATATTAGCTGGGATAAACGCAGGCCTTAGAGCAATTGGTAAAGAACCCATAATATTACCAAGGTCCTTAAGCTACATAGGGCTGATGGCAGAAGACCTCACCACAAAAGAGATAGTAGAACCTTACAGGTTGTTTACTTCAAGGTCAGAGTATAGATTATCAGTAAGACAAGACAACGCACCTGAAAGACTTCTTGAACTTTCTCATAATCTTGGGCTTTTAAACAAAGAAGATTACAGCTTAGCAAAAGAGCTTTTAAATGGCGTAAAATATTATGTAGATTATTATAAAAGCCAAAAAACTATTGTAAATCTGGGAGAAAATCCAAAGCCTTACACATTGGCCCAAATAATAGCGATAGAGGGTATAGAAAAAATAAAAGAATTTGGCTTTGATACCCCTCAAAACCCTTATATAAAAGATGAAACGGAAATAATATTAAAATATGAATACTATATAGAGAAAGAGAAAAAATTAAACGAAAAACTAAGAATGTTTGAACATGTAAAATTACCGCCAGATATGGATTATGAAAATGTAAAAGGCCTTACAAAAGAAGCTATAGAGAAGTTAAAAAAGCTAAAACCAGCCACCATAGCCCAAGCGAAGAATATAGATGGTATAACACCAGCTTCTATAAGCGCAATACTAATACACATGGGTATTTTAGGCTAATAAATAGCATACAAAAAACATAAAATTAGTTTATAATACATAGGATGAAAAGCAAAGGCTTTAATATATCATTGATAGTACAAAGCTTCATAAATCTAGAAAAAGTTTATAAAGATATCCTTAAAAATCTTAAACTTCCAAAAGAAGCTTTTGTAGCAAATAAACTTATTATAGATAAAGTAAGAACAGATTTCAATATAGCCTTTGAATCAGCTATGAGGCCTTGTAGACATATATCTCAAGTGTTAAATATAAAAACCACAAAGCACTGTCTTTACGAACTATCAGAAGCTCTTGGATTTCCTTTTGCAAAAGATATGAAGGATTTATCGGAGTTTTACGTAAATTACAGAGATTTAAAAAAAGATATAGACCCAAACTATCTATACGATTTTCTAAATTCTCATGTAAAACTTTTCAGAGACTACGCAGAACACATAATAAACTATATAAAAACTACCACAAAAAATTATCTACTAATAGATTACGATTTTCTAAATGAAAAAGCAAAACACATAAAAGATGCCGTTGAAAAGCTAAAATTTGTGTTATCTAAAGACAAAGAAGAATTTTTATCAAAACCTATGTATTTTGATAGAGCGAAATATTTTTATCAAGTGGCGTACGATGCTCTATTTGATATATGTAGGCATTTAGCCCCTAAGTTCAAATTTAAAAATCCATCAGACGATTGCTTGGTAGTGATGGCTCAAGCCAATCTAATAGAAAACCCAAACGTGGCTTACGATATGATGAGACTAAAAAACAAGCTTATAACCACTTGGGATGTTAACCACGGGGAATTTTACGAGACTCTTAAAGAGCTTTTGCCGTATTTTGAGGCTTATATTAAAGAGCTATCATCTTCTTTGAAAGAACTTGTGAAAAATGCCTAAGCTAACGCTAGCGATAGACGACAAACAATCTTTAAATATATTAAAAGAATTAAAAGGTTTTCCTGTCGTTGTTAAGATTGGTCCCATTGTATTTTTAGAAGAGGGTTTTCCTCTGTTAAAAGCCCTAAAACAAGATGGTTTTGAGGTATTTTTAGATTTAAAATTCCATGACATACCAAACACTGTTTTAAAAACCGTAGAAGTGTGTGCAAAACATGATATAGATTATCTTACTGTACATCTGTTAGGCGGAGAGAATATGTTGAGCCCGCTAAAAGATATAAAAGGGAAAACAAATATAATAGGAGTTACAATACTGACCTCTCACGACGAAAGCTACATGGAGTTTTTACATTCAAGCTATTCTTTGGAAGATATGGTGCTTCATCTTGCTAGCGTAGCTCACAAATGCAACTTAAGTGGGGTAGTTTGTTCTAGTTTTGAAGCTTTTAACATAAAAAACAAGTTCCCTAACCTAAAGACTGTAATACCGGGTATAAGGCTTAACAAAGATGAAAAAGACGACCAAAAAAGAGTAGCCACAATAGAAGAAGTCTTACAAGTAGCAGATTTAATAGTTATGGGAAGAGCTATATTTAAAAGCGAAAATCCTAAACAAACTACTTTAGATATACTTAGTAAAATAGGAGGCACTTATGGAAACTGTTAGCATATTTATAGACGGAAAAGAATATAAGGCTCCAAAAGGAGAAAACCTACTTAAATTCATGTTATCAAATGGCATAGAAATCCCTTATTTTTGTTATCTTGATAGATTACCTCCTCTTGGGTCTTGTAGGCTTTGCATAGTGCTTGTAGAAAATCAAAACAGGGTAATACCATCTTGTACGCTTCAAATCCAAGAAGGTTTAAGGGTAAGCACTCAAGCAAAAGCTGTTAAAGAAAATCAAGCGTATTTATTGCAAGCTTATATGACAAGACATCCACTCGATTGTCCAATATGTGATAAAGCCGGTGAATGCGACTTGCAAAACTACGGGGCTATCTACGGTCCTCAGACTCAAATAGTACCAGTATCTGCTTTAGAAAAGCACAGAGAAGAACATGATTGGCAGAGTGATTATCTAGAGTATTATTCGAATAGATGCGTGGTTTGCTACAGATGCACAAGAGTGTGTGATTATATAAACAAAGCAAAAGCTTTGTATGTAGAAGAAAGAGGATTTGATTCTAACATAGTGCCCACTGTAAGACCCATTGATACATCTTCTTGCGATATGTGTGGCATGTGTGTAGACGTATGTCCAGTAGGTGCCATAATATCAAAGCCTTTTAAGTTTTGGTCTAGAAGCTGGCTTTTGCAGAATCAAGAAACCGTTTGTTTAAATTGTCCAACGGGATGTACTGTAGAGCTTGAATTTGGTGTAGGAGATTGGAAGTCAAAAGCTCAAGTATATAGAACAAAGCCTGGCAAAGATTTAGATAGCTGTGCAAAAATATTTTTTGGATACGACATGCTAAATTACAACAGGATTAAAAATCCTATTTCAAATGAGCACAAATTCCCATTCTCAGAACCCATTGAAATAATAAACAAAAATCTAAAAGAAAAACCAACAGCGATAATAATATCTCCTTTTATGACAAACGAAGAAATATCCATTGCCCTAGACATAGCCAAGAAATCTAGCTCCTATGTAAGCTCTGTTATTACCGTTGACCTAATGCCTTTTTTAAAAGCTTATAAAAAACCAATAGCACATCTTGATGATATAGTTTCTAAAAATAAGTTTATATTTGTAGGTGATGATATAAGCTCTGTAGCACCTGTTATAAGCTATAGAATAAACGGTAAAGTTTACAAAACATCAAACAAAAAGTCTAGAGATGACAAATTTAAACCCACTTATATTGGTTTAGAAGATGTAAAGAAAGTGGTAGACAAAGATACCGCTATATTGGTGGACACCTATAGCTTTAGATATGAAGATGCCAAAAACCTTGGAGAAATGCTTTCTAATATAGATGTCCCCGTTATGCCTATACCGCCTCAGACAAACGCTGTTGGACTTTACGAAGCTTTAAAAGAAATACCCGTAACAGATATAGGTCTTCTATTAGATATGATAAAAAAAGGTGAGATAAAATCGGTTATTTCATTTGGAGAAGACTTGTTTGACTACTTCAGCAAAGATTTTGTTTTTGAGGCTTTTAAAAACGTAAAGCTAACTCTTATAACGCCTTTCAAAAGTGAATTTTCTCTATTGGCAGATGCATGCATACCCATGAAATTGACTGGGGAGAAAGATGGCACAATTCATACTTTAAGAGGAGTACAAAAAGTTGCAAAAGTATTGCCTTTTGAAATAAACGACGATATATTGCTTGAACTTCCAAAGCTTGCAGGTATTGGAAATTCTTTCTCTTGTAAAGAAGGCATAGTTAAAACAGATTATAAAAAAGATATATCTGTTTACAACAGTTCTTGGATAATGGAATATAGCCCGTTACTTCAAAATCTTGACAAGAAAAACAAAGAGACAACGGTAGAGATAAATGTCTGAAGTAGTTTTTTATTTAAAAGATAAGTTAAAAGGTGAGCTTGTCCAAACACACAGTTCTTTCGTAATACTTACAGATAAATTTGTTTATAAGATAAAAAAGCCTGTAAATTTTGGTTTTTTAGATTATTCAACACTAGAAAAAAGAAAGCTTTATACTTACAAAGAACTTGAGATAAACAAAAGACTTTGTGCTGACATTTACATAGAGGTACTTCCCGTATCAAAAACAGACGATGGATATGAGTTTTCAGACAAAAATATAGTAGAATACGCTTTAAAAATGAAAAGAGTAAAAGATGAGCTTTTTATGATAAATAGATTAAATGTTCTAAAAGATGAGGATCTTGAAAATGTAGCAAAAGTGGTAGCAAATTTTCATATAAAAACCGATAAAGTCTATGATTTTGACTTATATGAGCAGATGAAATTTAACACGGACGAGAACTTTGAGCAAACAAAAGAGTTTATAGAAAAGACGATATCGCAAGAAGACTATAACTTTATAAAGGATAAAGTAAACAATTTTTATAAAAACCACAAAGACATCTTTGTAAGAAGGCAAAAAGAAGGTTATGTAGTGGATGGGCATGGAGACATAAGGTTAGAACACGTAGTTATGGGAGAAAATATATGTATAATGGACGCCATAGAATTTAACGATAGATTTAGAATTCAGGACGAAATAAACGATATGTGTTTTCTATCTATGGAATTAGATTTTAAAGGATATAGGCATTTCTCAAGATTATATGAAGAAGCTTATAAAAATATCATAAAAGATGAAGATTTTAATATATTGCTAGATTTTTACAAATGTTATAGGGCTTATGTAAGAGGCAAAGTAACGTCATTTTTGCTAAACGACCCACACATAGAAAACAAAGAAGAGGTCTTGGAAAAGGCTAGAAAATTTTTCAAACTATCAAAAGAGTATGCAAATTCAATTGTCTAACGTAAGATACTGGCTTTTATGGTCTTTGGCTTTTACATTTTTTCTATCAATTACAATTTTTGAAGTTTTTGTCGTAATATATCTTTTGGTACTTTTATACGATGAAATTAAAAACAGAAATCTAAAGGGTATTTTGACAGCACCTATATTTACATACATAATTCCAGGTCTTATTTCCAGTATATTATTTAATATATCGAAAATAAACCACGCCATTGAAGAGCTTGTTTTTATGCTTTTATACTTAGAGAAAAACTATCTAAATATAGACTACATAGCTTTTGCAAAGAAACTAAACTTATATCTATCGTTTTTGGGATTACCGCTTTCTTTGATAGCTTTTTATAATTTTAAAACCAAAGGTTATGAGATGATATTGTTTGGAGGAGCTTTTGATTCTGGGTTTATATTTTCTATGATAGCTTTCTCTAGTTTGGGGCTTTTTCTATATAAAAAAGGTTCAAAAAGATTTTTATTCTTAGGACTATTTTTTTTGTATGCTTTTATGGTGGTGTTAAGCACAAAAAGATCTGATTTACTTGGATTTTTAGCGGGGTTAAGCGTTTTCATAAGCGCTTCTTTGGGAAGTTATTCTAAAAAGATTATTCTTTCTATAGCAGCGGTGTCTATTCTTATATTGTCTGTGGGCGGGTTTTATGTTTTTAGAAAAGACCCGAGATTTGATGTAATTGTTAAAATCATAAAACACGAAAAAATCACTCAAAAAGAGTTAAATACTGTTTCAAGCTTAAGATATAAAATAATGATACACGCTTTTAGAATTATAGAAAACGATATAAAGGATAAAAATATCCCTGCGATTCTTATAGGGCATGGTGTAAGAAGCGGTTTAAAGCTAGACCCTTCCCTTGGACTTGAAAAGTTTGAATCTTTTGAAGCGATATCTGAGTATATAGAAAAAGGTCTTATCGGTCTTATAGGGCTTGTTTGGTTTTATTGGAGAGTTTTGAAGTTTAGCTTTGGTTTAAAAGCCATAAAACCAGAGGATTTTTTGTTTGTAAGTTTTGTCTCTACTATGGTTTATCAGCTTTTTGGGTCTTTGTTTACATTTTTTTGGAGTCTTTATCTTCCTTTGATTTTATTGCTTTTTGGTATTGCGGAAAACTATTATGAAAAACGCTAATATCCATATAGGGATAAGTGGTTATTATTACAAAGATGCTATAGGCAGATTCTACCCAAACGGCATAAGAACTTCAGAGTTTATACTTTACTATAAAAAATTTTTTGACAGCGTAGAGCTAAATTTTACCTTTTACAGATACCCCCAAAAACATCATATAAAATCTATACTTAAAAAAGCACCAACCTTGAGATATTCTATTAAACTACATAGAAGCTTCACGCACTTCAAAAATTACGATAAAGAAAGCTTAGATAAATTTATAGACAGCATAGAGCCCATCGTATCATCAAATCAGTTTATAGCTATACTTATTCAGTTTCCACCTTCTATGCACTACAAAGAAGAGACGATAGAGCATATCAACAACCTTATAAAACATTTAAAACCTTTGCCTATTGCCATAGAGTTTAGAAGCAAATCTTTTAATAGAAAAGATGTTTTTGAGCTTTTAAAAGAAAACAACGTAAGTATAGTAAATGTAGATGCTCCAAAGAAAGAAGACGCTTGGGTAGGACCATGGGTTAGCACAGCAGATTTCAACTATATAAGAATCCATGGAAAAGATGAAGAAAACCCTTACAAATATGTATATAGTATAGATGAGCTAAAAAAACTAAAAACAAAGATAAGAAAGATAGAAGACAGTAAACCTACTTACATATTTTTTAACAACACCTTTGGAGCTGGAGCTTTTTTAAATGCTTTAGAAATGAAGCGATTATATGGATTTGATGTAGAAATACCAGAGAAGTTAGAATCTGTTAGAAACCAAAATATATGGGTATAGCGTTTTTTGGTGGTAGCTTTGACCCGGTGCATATAGGACACATTCTTGTGGCAAGGGATGTTTTGGAGCTTTGCGACATAGATAAAATCTATTTTATGCCTGCTTTTATATCTCCTTTTAAACCTCCTTCCGTAGCTTCTCCTAAAGATCGCCTCAAGATGCTAAAGTTAGCTTTAAAAGATGAGCCTTGGGCTTTTATAGAAGACCTAGAACTAAAAAAAGAAGAGGTTTCTTATACTTACAAGAGTGCTTTGATATTAAAAGAAAAATACAAGCAAACACCTACGTTTATAATAGGCTATGATGCATATTTGACACTGCACAATTGGTACAAATATGAAGAGCTAGTAAAGATAGTAAAGTTTATAGTGGTAAGAAGGGGTAAAAATAACATCATTTTAAACAAAGACGTCGATGCTATATTTTGCGATACAAGAACAATAGATATATCTTCTACAGAAATAAGAAATCGCATAAAAGAGGGTAAAAGCATAAAACATATGGTGCCAGATAATGTCTTAAAATATATACACAAATGGGGGTTGTATGCCAAAAGTTGAAAACTACGTAAGTTTAGATATATTTTCTTCAAATATCCCGGCCTTTGATTACGAAGATAAAGTAGATTTAGTGTATAGATTTTTTAAGGAAAAGCCCTTCTATAAATACATAGTAGTATTAAAAAATCAGATTCCAATAGGTATAGTAAAAAAAGATGACATAGCTTTTGCCAATAGAAATCTAAGCATAGGAGAGTTATCGAAGCCGCTCCCAAAAGTAAAAAATACCAACGTAAATCCTCAAAAGCTTTCGGACGTTATAGAAATACTTAGGCTTCAAGTGTCAGATTTGTTTTTGGTAAACAATAAAAATCAATATATAGGAGTTATAAATTACGATACCATAATTCATTACTTGACTAAATTTCCGGATGTCTCACAAGATAAAATATCAAAAATGTTAGGGAAAGATTACTACGCTCTGGTCATAGGTTTTCAAGATTTTAAAAAATTAAGGGAAGAACTCGGGTATAAAATAGATTCCTTATTTAAACTGATAAACGATTTACTAAAAAGCATATCTAAAGAATGCTGTACTTACATAGAAAAACAAGATAGCGAAATATATAGTGTCCACAAAACAAAAGTTACTAAAGATTTAATAATGCAGTTTTTTGACGAATTCTACAAAGAATACAGTGTTTTATTCCAGAATCATGAAACACCTATCATATATGTAATTGTTTTGGATCTTTCCAACATAAAAACTTATGAAGCTTTTACAAAAAGAATAGATATTCTGAAAGTATATATAAAAAACATGAAGAATACTATAGCTATATTCGATGGATTGCAACCACTTCTTGCCACATATATATCTAACAAAGATTTTCCCACTGTCCAGCTTATAAAAGAAAAAATCTTCTCTTCTATAGAAGATATCGCAAACGTCTTGGTAAAATCAGAAAAAAATTTGTGGGAGTTTATATTGTACGATATGTTTAAAAAATATCCTTTCTACGATCTAATATATATAATGAACGAAAACGGTATTCAGATATCAAACAATATAATAAATCCAAACGTAAATAAAACCGTAGCATCAGGCAAAAAAGGAGCCAACAGAGCAGAGGAAGTTTACTTCAAAAAAGCATCTGAGACGCCATATATCACAGAAGTTTATCTTTCAAAGGCTACTGATGATTTTTGTATTACTATATCAAAAGCCTTTAAATATCAAAACAAAACCTATGTTGTAGCCGGAGATATAGCTTATTCTGATATAGGGAAAATAAGCCTACAAAGTTAATATTTTTAGGTTAAAATGATAAGTAAGGAGGCAGCATGAAACTTCATAAAAACAAGATATTGACTAGCATCATTTCAATACTTACAATCACCAACGTTGTATTAGCCAAAGTTGATAAAAGTGATAAAAATATTGACAAAAACCATCAAATTAAATCAGAAAGCAGCTTTGAGGAACTATTGCACAGTACTCCGGGAATTTTGGTAAATAGAGTGGTAGCTTCCGTAAATGGAGAGCCAATACTAGAAAGTGATTTAAAAATAGCAATGGTATATTTTGGCACAAAAGATGCTAAGTTAGCTCTAAAAAGATTGATAGATATATACCTCATATATCAATACCTCAGCGCAAACCATATGGCCACACCAGAAAGCTTTTTAGACCAGACAATAAAAGATATGGCCTCTCAAAACCACCTTACTGTAGAGCAGCTTTACGAAGAACTTAGAAAACAAGGGATATCTCCAAAAGAGTTTAGAAGCTTTTTAAGAAAGGAAATACTAGCAACAGCAGGCTTTGGAGAATATTTAAGAAAAACTGTACATCTAACACCTGCCGACATAGAGCTTTTAAAGTTAAAATATGGTAAGCCAAAACTAGAAAGAGATATTGAGCTTTTGATAGTCCCTAAAAAAGATAAAGACAAATTAAGCAAACTTTTAAACACTACAACAAGCTTGAAAATGATAGCCAACAAACTAAGCTTAACACCTCAAGAGTTAGAGGTAGCCAAAGGTGATTTAAAAAAGAATTTAGATGAGCAAGTGTGGAAAGCATCTAAAGGAGATATAGTGTTTGCAGAAGGCAAAAACAACATATACGTTGCCAAGATAAAAAATATAAAGTTAGTATATCAAAATGTTGACCTAAACAAGCTAAAGAAAAAGCTTTTAGAAAAAAAGATGAAGAAAAAATACGATGAGATTTTAAACAAACTAAAGAAAGAGAGTTATATAAAAGTATATCTTCAATGATACACTTTAACGAAGCTTTGGAAAACTCCATATATGTTGTTTTAGATATAGAAACTACTGGACTAAATCCAGAAGAGCATGAAATCATAGAAATATACGCTTTCTTGGTAGAAAAAGAAAGGATAACAAGAAAGCTACACAGACTAGTAAATCCTGGATATTTTATACCAAGAAGAATCACCGAGATAACAGGCATAACAAACGCTATGCTAATAGGTCAGCCTTCCATCAGGGAAATAATTTACGAATTAGATGATTTTATCAAAGATTACATAATAGTAGGTCATAATGTAAGTTTTGATTTATCTTTTTTAAATAGAGCTTATAATTTATACCTTCATAAAAAAATGACCTCGCCAAGCATATGCACATTGGAACTGGCAAAAAAGCTTATACCAAATTTAAAGTCCTATAAGTTATCGGCTTTAGCAGATTACTTCAACATTAAATATGATAGACTGCATAGAGCAAAGGACGATGCAATAATTACTTACAACATATTTAACAAACTTATGGATATTGTCAGAAAACAATATAAAAGAGAGTTAAGCTATTTTCATCTTAAAAGCCTAATAAACTCAAAGATATAGCAAATGCAAACGATTCATATAACGCTTATATCATTGATGCTAATGCATGCTAAATCTATACTTATTTACATATGAGCGAAAAAATATCGTATCTAAACTATACACACCCAAAAATTAAGGCTCTAATAAAAGAAATAATCAAAACCCTAAAGGAAAATATAAAGCAACCTTTTAAAGTATTTCTATTTGGTTCGTTTGCAACAGGCAAAGCAACTTACTTTTCTGATTTAGATATAGCTATTGAAACAAAAGAGGACTTAGAAAATAAGCACTTATATAAAATAAAAGAAGAGCTTGAAAAAATAAGAACTCTAAGAAAAATAGATTTGGTTTACCTAAACAAAGCCCCAGATAGCCTAAAAGAGGTCATAAACAAAGAAGGAATCTTGATATATGGCTCTTGGTGATAGATTAAAAGAATATAAAAAATGCTTAAAAACTTTCAAAGAAGTTCTTAGCATACCTGAAAATGAATTTATAAGAGATAGTGCAATCAAAAGGTTCTAGCTTTGCTTTGAACTTGGGTGGAAAACCCTAAAAGATTTTTTAACGGAAGAAGGTATTATATGCAGGTCTCCCAAAAGTTGTTTGAAAGAGGCCTTTTCAATGGGACTAATAGAAGATGAAGATGAATGGCTTTCAATTCTTGAAGATAGAAATTTGAGTGTTCATACCTACAAAGAAGAGCTTGCGAAAGATATATACAAAAGGCTAAAAAATCACCACAGGGCAATGGAACGTCTTTTGGAAAAATTACAAGAAAGAATCTAAAATATCTATCCTGTAGAAAGCCTTCTTTTTAGCTCTTCTATCTCCCGCTCTTTTTCTAAGATCTCCTTCTCTTTATCGAGCACTATTTTTTTCATGTCTATATCCGCTCTTTGGTATTTATTTTCTAAGTCTTTATAAGCTGCTTTACAATCTTCCAAATCTTTGTTTAAGTTTTTAAGCTTCTCGGATAATAACTTATTTTCTTCTTCAAGCCCCTTTATCTTATCTTTATACCGCTCTAAGTCTTTTGATAAAAACTCTATTTCTTTCTCTTTTACAGCCAAAAGAGCATACAGGCTAGAAAGCTCCTGCATAAGTTCTTGCTTTTGAAATTCAGCATATCTTTGAATATTAATGTAAGTGGCGATAAGGGCACCATCAGGAAGAGCTTTAAGCTTTTCTATGGAATCTGAAATAGCCTGCTCTCTTTCTTGGGATTTTTCTTTATTGTTTTGAAGATTTTCATATTCATCGGATGTAAGATATACATACCATATACCGTCTTCTTCTTTAGCACCATTTAATATACCAGCTTTTATCCTGTTTTTGACAGTGTTCAATGACACTGACGTCATCGCTGCATATTCACTTGCTTTCAGTTTGATATCATTCATACACTTGGTCTCCAAACATTTTGATACTATCAATATATCATTATATATCATTGCTGTCAAGATATTTTGATATCAATATTTTAACTTGTTCATTTGTTAACATAATGGTAATTATATTAACATTTTTACCGTACGTCCCATAAATTGATTAAGCTCTATAATATTCAAACTAGATTCCACAAGTTGCAAATTGTTATATATTATTATGTTGATGAAGAATAAAGTTATTATTTTAGGAAGCGGTCCAAATAGGATTGGTCAGGGTATAGAGTTTGATTATGCCTGTGTACATGCTATACAAGCAGTCCAAGAAGAGGGCTTAGAAGCTATTATGATAAACTGTAATCCAGAGACGGTTTCCACGGATTACGATACCGCTACAAGGCTATATTTTGAGCCTATAGTGATGGAAAACGTCAATTATGTGATAAAAAAAGAAAAAGATATATTGGGGGTATTGCTTCAATTTGGTGGTCAAACACCCCTCAAATTGGCGAATGAGTTTAGGGAAAGAGGTATAACAGTTCTTGGCACATCTCCGGACAGTATAGACTTGGCAGAAGATAGAGGAAGATTCAACGCTTTAATGAAAGAACTTGGTATCCTTCAACCAGAGGGCAATATTGCCATAACCAAAGAAGAGGCTATAAAAGTAGCAAAAGAGATAGGATATCCCGTCTTAGTGAGACCGTCTTACGTACTTGGCGGTAGAGCCATGAGAATTGTTTATACTGAAAAAGAGCTTCTTGACTATTTGGAGCAAGCGGTAGATGTAAGTTATCAAAGGCCTGTATTAATAGATAAATATTTAAGTGACTCTATAGAAGTGGATGTGGATGCTTTGTCTGATGGGGAAGACGTTTTAATAGGTGCCATAATGGAGCATATAGAAGAAGCTGGTATTCATTCTGGAGACAGCGCAGCTTCTATCCCACCCTACACTCTAAAAGAAGATATCCTAAAAGAAATTAGAGACCAAACAATAAAAATCGCAAAAGCTTTAAAAGTAAAAGGTCTTATAAATCTACAATTTGCTATAAAAGATGATATACCTTATATACTTGAAGTAAACCCTCGGGCTTCTAGGACAGTGCCTTACGTAAGCAAAAGCGTTGGTTATCCTTTGGCAAAGATAGCTACAAAAATATCTCTTGGTAGAAAGCTAAGAGAAATATTGCCAGAAGTTTTTGATAAAGAACATCATGTGGCCTCTGATTTTTTACCAAAAGATTTTAAATACTTTACTATAAAAGAAGCTGTATTCCCTTGGAACAAATTCCCAGAAGTAGACCCAATCCTTGGACCGGAAATGAAAAGCACAGGAGAGGTTATGGGTATAGGTACCTCTTTCGGGATAGCGTACTATAAAGCCCAATTAGCTGTGGATAGCAAAATACCAACATCCGGAAATATCTTCATATCTGTGGCAGATAGAGATAAGCCCAAAATAATAGAGCTTGTCTCTGAATTTTTAAAGCTTGGGTTTAAAGTGCTTTGCACAGAAGGGACAGCTTACTTCTTAAAATCAAAAGGTATCTTGGTGGAAAAAGTGTTAAAAGTTTCCGAAGGAAGACCAAACATAGTAGATTACATCGCTAACAAAGACATTCAAATTATTATAAATACACCATCAGGTCATAAAGAGAGGTCTGACGCTTTTTATATAAGAAGAGCAGCCATAAACCACAAAATACCCTATACAACTACCATAAGAGGAGGTTATGCCATATTAGAAGCTATAAAAGCTATAAAAAATAGCCAAGGCCATATAGAAGTATTCTCTCTTCAGGAGATAAGGTGAATACCAAAGAGAAAATAATACACTCTATCATAGTAATGATAGGGGCCTTCATGGCAATTCTTGATACTACAATAGTGGATGTAGCTTTACCCAAGATGATAGCGCCTCTTCATACTGACTTGTACGGCATCCAGTGGGTGGTTACAGCTTACATGATATCTTCTGCAGTACTACTTCCTTTGATAGAGTATATAGAGTCTAAAGTTGGTTTAAAAAATATGTTTGTGGTAGGTATTGGGCTTTTCACATCCGCAAGTTATATGTGCGGCACTTCTCACAGATTAGACGAGATGATTTTATTTAGAAGCGTGCAAGGAGCAGCTGAGGCTCTTATTATGGTATCCGCTCAGGCTATACTTTTTAGCATATTTGAAAACAAGGGCACCGCCATGGGTATCTTTGGGTTGGGGGCTAGCTTAGCACCAGCTGCTGGACCTACCATAGGAGGATGGTTAACTCAGCATATAGGTTGGGAGGCTATTTTCTTTGTAAACGTACCAGTGGGTATATTAAACACGTTTTTATCCATCTTCTTTCTTAAAAACCTCAAAACCGGTAAGCATATAGAAGGCTTCAACCTTTTTAGTCTTTTTTTCATAAGTATATCAACCATTTCTCTTATTGTGCTTTTGTCAAATGGCCAAAAGTGGGGATGGTTTAGTTCAAACATTACAATAGTTTTTTCTTACTTGGCATTGATAAGTTTCTTGCTATATATTATGTTTGATGTTTATTCTAAAGATAAACTCATCGATCTTAGCATATTCTCTAAAAGAAATTTCTTGATGGCTTTTTTTGCATATTTTTGGATATTGGGATTTTCCATGTATGCAGTATTTTACGCTTTGCCGTTATTTTTTGAAAAGCTAAAAGGCATAGAAAGTTTCAAAACAGGCCTTATCCTTTTACCCTTTGCAATATCAATAGCCATATTTTCTGCCGTTGGCGGAACCCTTAGCGATAAGAAAAATCCAAAATTGGTACTTTTAATATCAACAATCATATACATCGGAAGCCTCTATTTTTTCTTGTTGAAGTTCGATTACTATACCCCTAAAATCACAGCTGAGCTTCAGCTTATAGTAGTGGGTATAGGTCTTGGGTTATTTTTCCCGCCGGTTACAGTGATTGCCCTTTCTGGATTAGAGGAAAAGATGCTAATAGTTATTACAATACTTGACTATATAAGGTTTATAGGTGGATCTTTTGGAACAGCTATTGCTACAAACATACTAAATACTAGAACAGATTATCATTTTGAAAATATAAGCATGATACAAAGTTTTAACGCTTTTAGAATAAAGGAATTTTTAAACTCTTCATATCTAAACAAACCTATAAAAGAGGCTATACTTTATAAAAGTATCGAGCTGCAAGCTTTTTCAGAAGCGTTTCAAGATTTGTTTTTCTGGTGTGTGGTGTTTGCCCTTGTAGGTGTTTTGTTCTTCGCTATAGATTTTAGAATAAAGTTAAAAGCATAGACACTTTTTTATTAGTCTGATATATTAAATTTGTGGATAATTTAGGAGCGTTGGAATCTTTGTTAAAATCTAACATGAACAAATATGCTAAGAAAAAAGTATGCGAAAAGTGCAAAGGGACTGGATTTATCATAAGAGAAGACAATAGCGTAGATTACTGTGACTGCATTCTTTCTTCTAAGGACTCGTTGTTAAAAGCTATGAATATACCAAAAAGATACTGGAAAATAGCCGACAGCATGGACGCTTTTTATACAGAAGATCAAGACGGAAGTTATACAAACGCTTATATAGCCGTACTTGATTATGTAAACAAATTTAAAGAAAACGAGGGAAGAGGACTTATCTTTATGGGTCCACCGGGTGTTGGCAAAACATATCTTTCCATATTCTCTTTGCTTTATTTAGAGGAAAAGTATAAAATAAGAGGGCTTTTTTACGATGTTAGAAGCCTAATTTTAGATTTAAAATCCTTGATAGGAAAAGACAGACATCTAAACAGCAGCAGCTATGAGAAGTTGCTTACAAAAGTCTTAAAAGCTCCGATACTGGTCTTGGATGACCTTGGCAGTGAAATTCTAACAGATTACAACAAAGATATTTTGACATACATAATAGCATCTAGATACAACGATATGGCGCCTATCATTATAACAACTAATTTTAACCTACTACAATACGACATAAGACCGGAACAAGTGGGATTGTCAAGCAGTCCTTCAAATAAAAAACAACGCTCAGAGATACAAATCTCCAGTAAAAACATGTTTGAGAAAAATGGTCCTGAACAAGGCAAAGTATTTTCTTACGATGACCTCCCAAACTCTTTAAAGTCGGATTTAGTATTAAGGCTTGGAGAAAGCATCGCCTCAAGACTTGGAGAAACATGCGATTTTATCTATATGTTTGGTGAAGACAGAAGAATAAATAAATCAAAAAAAACAAAAGAATCGTGAAAAACTCTATAACCTTTGCAAAAGAACTGATTTTAAAAGATTGGCAACTAAAGCTTCTAGCTTTATTTATAAGCATAGGACTATGGGTTTATGTCAACTTTGGCAACTATGTGCCTATAGAAATTTATAAAACAGTTCACATAAAACATAGATCCCAAGATTATGCCTATATAGTAGAACCTAAAGATGTTGTATTAAATATATTGGTGGTGGATAGGGTTTTAAATCCTAAAATTCTAAGACAAACAAAAGCTTACATAGATGCAAGAACTCTCAAAACTGGTATAAATATAGCCAAAGTAAACGTAGAAGCGCCTATGCCATTTTTGATAAAGCAAAATCTTTCCAAACCCACCTATGTCAAGGTTTTTGTAAAGAAAAAAGAGTAAAAATAGTTTATAATCTAATAATTATGATGATAGAAGGTTCTTTTCTAGGAGAAGGTTTAAAAATAGGCATAGTAGCCTCTAGGTTTAACTCTACGCTTGTAGATAGACTCATAGAAGGGGCTTACGACGCTTTAAAAAGACATGGTGTAAAAGAAGAAGAAATAACGCTTTTAAGAGTACCAGGAGCTTGGGAGCTTCCCATAGCCTGCAAGAAATTAGCTAAAAAAGACTTTGATGGGATATTAGCAATTGGCGTTTTAATAAGGGGTCAAACACCTCATTTCGATTATATAGCGGCTGAGGTATCAAAAGGATTAGCTATGATATCTTTAGAGCTTGAAAAACCAATAGCCTTTGGGGTCATAACAGCCGATAGTATAGAACAAGCCATAGAGCGCTCTGGTACAAAACAAGGCAACAAAGGCTTTGAGGCTGCTATGGCTTTGATAGAAACTATAAACGTTTTAAAAAATATTTAACCTATGTTTGATATACTAATCAAAAACGCTAATATAGATGGTAAAATAGTTGATATAGGTATAAAAGATGGTATTATTAAAAGCCTAAAACCAAACATAGATGAGTCCTCCAAAGAAACCATCGACGCCAAAGATAAGATCGTGATGCCATCTTTTTGCAACATGCATACCCATGCAGCCATGAGTCTTTTAAAAGGTATTGGGCAAGACCTTACCCTAATGGATTGGCTCCAGAAGGTAATATGGCCATTGGAAGGAAGGTTTGTATCAAAAGAGTTTGTGAAAGATGGCACCACCCTTGCCGTTGCCAAAATGATAAAAGGTGGTACAACATTTTTCTTAGATATGTATTTCTTTGAAGAAGAAGTAGCTAACGTTGTAGAAGAGGCTGGAATAAGAGCTGGAATTGGCTTTGGCATACTTGATTTTCCTACCAAAGTAGCTTCAACACCAAAAGAGTATCTTGAAAGAGCAAAGTACTTTGTGGAAACATTTAAACCTAGCGATTATGTAATACCAGTTTTATGTCCCCACAGTGTCTATACGTGTTCTAAGGATACACTTTATTCTGTTTTGGAGTTATCTCAAAAGCTAGATACCTATATTCATATGCATATTTCAGAAACTAGAAAAGAAGTTGATGGTGTAATAGAAAAATACTCCAAATACCCTTTGGAATACCTAGATGAAATAGGTATTTTATCAGATAAATTTATAGGGGCTCACGGAGTTCACCTAAACGATGATGAAATAAACATAGCCTCTCAAAGAAAGATAACGATAGCCCATTGTCCCGATAGCAATTTAAAGCTTGGGTCTGGCATAGCACCTATTTGGAAATATGTAAAACATGGTGTTAGAGTGGCTCTTGGTACAGACGGAGAGGCTTCAAATGACAATCTATCTATGTTAGAGGAAGTTTCTATTATGACTAAGCTGCAAAAGGGCTATTTTGAAGATTCCACTGCAATGCCCATAAATATAGCGTTAGATATAGCTACAAAGAATGGTTTTGAGGCTTTTAATATTAAGGCTGGTGTCTTAAAAGAAGGATACGATGCAGATATAATTGTTATAAACCCAAACAACGACATAGCAAATATACCTATATACAATGAAAAAGCTTTAATACTTTACTCTTTAAACGAAAGCGCTATTGAAACTACCATAGCAAGAGGCAAAATTCTCTATCACAAAGGGGAATTTAAAACCATAGACATAGAAAAAGTTAAATTTAACGTAAAATCTTGGCAAGAAAAGATTAAAAACGCTCTAACATGAATACTGTTTACCTTGGTATAGGTAGCAACTTAGGAGATAGAATAAGCTTTTTAATAAAAGCCCTAGATAGATTAAAAGAGATATCTTATGTAGAAAAAATATCTTTTGTGTACGAGAGCATACCGTTTGGAATAGAAAATCAACCCAAATTTTTAAACTTTGTGGCAAGAATAAAAACAAACCTGGGCGATTTTGAGCTTTTAAAAACCATAAAGCAAGTAGAAAAAGAGATAGGAAGACAAGAAAGACCAAGATGGTTTCCAAGGGAAATAGACATAGATATTCTTCTTTTCAACAACAACATAATCCTTACAAAACCGCTAGAGGTACCACATCCTTATCTTTTAGAAAGGGATTTTTTTTATTATCCTCTTTTAGAAATAGACGAAGATGCGTATCATCCTCTTAAACGAGCAAGATTAAAAGATATAAATACCAAACCATTAAATAGGCTTACATTCTTTTGCGGGCTTTATATATAGCTATATCACAAACTGATTTATACCTCTTGAGTCTAAAAGCACCTCTAAATTTCCATCTTTAAACGTATAAGCTATTCCTTTTACCTTATCTATTATTATAAGTCTAACCCATTCGTTTACTACAAGCTTTAAAGCTTCCTCCGTTTGCTGAGCAGCCTCTAAGACCTTTTCAACAGGAGCCTCTATAAAGGTTAAAAGCCGTATAGGTTCGTGATACGGCATACCATCATGATATACTGTTTGGTAAGGAAGCCCAGTTCTCAAATCTCCGTAATTTCCAGTCCAAACACCAACTTTACCCACAACGTTGTGATATACCTTAGAGCCAGCCCCTAGCCTCTCGTTATCGGTAGTGGAAAAATAATGCTCCATGTTTATCCATTCGCCTATAATAAAAGGACCAGATAGTATTGTCTTTAGTATCTTGTTATCTTTGTCTATCTCCCAGTTGTAGGATTGCATAAAAAATCGGTTTTTTAAAATGACATTTTGAGTGCTTGAACGCTTTCCTACATAAACCCCCATATTTCTAGAAAGGCCCCATTCTGGTCTTGTTTCAGACCAATCTATAGCTCTTATAGGTATTCTATCTCCAGAACCAGCGTATGGCAACGTCTTTGCTCTTTCTTCTCTGGTCTTCTGAGAGGCTATTTTAAAATCCCTTTCTATTTTTTCAAAAAGAACTTTGTCTGCTTTTGGTATAACTTCGGTATCATAAAACGTTATCTCGTCAGTGGTGGTATTGTGAAGCCCTGGTATAAATATTGTATCGCTTGGTATCGATATACCTCTTTTCAAAAGTTCTTTTCTTACATAATCTCTATTTGCTATATTTGCTAATATTCTTACGTTGGGTAGACCGCTGTTTCCCCCACAAGCTCCACAATCTAAGGCCGATTCAAAAGGATTGTTGTCAGAGGTGCTTTCATGGGCTATTAAAAGTACAAACTTTGGTATATTTTCAGTAAGTCCTATAAGCCTTAAAAAATTTTCTACAAGATTCACCTGCTCTTCTTTTGTATATCCTACGTTTGACAATCTTTGCTTTTCAAACTCAAAGCCTTCTTTGGTTATGTTGTACTTTGCTGATAAAATCTCCAAAACTTTGTTGTCTATGTTAGATGCTTTACCATTTAAAATACTTTCTAATATCTCTTTCGCCTTTTTATCGTTTATAGACTTCTTAAACTCCAAGTGGTAAGCCTCTTTTATCTTTTGTATGAAAAATTTTTCTGCGTAAAAGTTTATCTCCTCTTCTGTGAGACTATCTATAGTAAATACAGTTTTGGGTTTCTTAGCTTTTACAAAAGATAAAATCTTTAAAGTAAAATCTGGGAAAAGTGTTTTGCCAAACAAATTAACACCAAACAACCAACCCATCGCCTCTACCATAAAAAACGGCGTATATGGGTTGTTTTTTAAAGAATCCAAAATCTTTTTAAAAGTATGGTTTATATTGTGTTTTGTTTTATAATCGTAATGCTCGCCCTCTGGAAGCTCAAAAATAATTTTTGATGGTTTTATAAAAACAGGGCATAAGTTAAGTTCATGAGCTTTGTCAAACTCAACATAAGCTATTGGTGTACCAAAAAATCCAGCTACTCCAAATGTGTTGTAGCTTCCAAGCCTTTCTATATGTCTTCTTATAGCTTCAGACCTTACGTCTATACAAAACACGGCACTAGCCAATATGTCTTTTGGTATCCTATCATTTGACTGTAAGAAATCTATTGTATACTCTTTTATATAAGAATCCTCTAAAGACTTTAGCCATATGTAGCCTTCTTCCTCTTTCAACCTCTCTATCAAGTAAGCAAACTCCAATATATCTTTTTGCCTATCAAGGTGTAGCAAAAGTTCATTGGCTATATTTTGTATACGACAAGCCTCCAAAATAACTTCTTCTACTAAGTAATCCGTTAGTATTGAATTTAGGCTCTCTTTATTTTCAAGTCTATCTATATACTTTGAAGGTAGCGTATTTTTTGCTTTTAAAAGCTTTAAAACAAATAGAGTTTTATTTTTAGAAAAAGCGTTGTAAAGCTCATTAAAATTTACAATAGAAGAATCTTTTATATATTTGCTCTCATAATGAAGCCTTATCGCTATATAATCTAACAAAGAAGCTGGGTGTATTTGCTGAAAATAATAATCCTTGTTGTCCTCTCTATATCTTATAAAAGCTGCCCATCCAAAATCTTTTATAAGATGTCTTAGTATATATTGTTCGATATTTTTAGGCGATATCTCATGGATTATAGTATCAGCATACTCTTCTGCATTTAGACTTGTGTTTAATCCTTCATAGTATTTGAACGCTTCAAACATGCCCTTTTCTCTTTCTGGCATAGACATTGTAGTTTGGCCCTCATCTAAAAACCTTGCTACAAACTCTACTATTTCTTTTTCTACAATATCTGTTATATTTGTTTCAAACAAAGCGTCTAATATCTCACAAAAAAGCATGTCTTCTATAAGCTCTTCAAACAAAAGCTCTTCTTTTTTAATTATTTTTTGGTTAAAATACTCTATGAGATTTATATCTGGTTTTTGAGGAGATTTTATTTTATAGTATTTCCAGTCTTGACTAAGTTCTGTTATAAATTTCTTAGCCTCTGGAAAGTATTTTTCCAAACTAATACTTTTAAGAAACTCAAACAAATTTTTCTCTAAAACATCTTTTTTAACAGCACCTTCTTTATATAGCTCTATATAATAAGAGGGCTCCATATATACCTTTGCCTTGTAAAGTTTAGAAGCTTTTTTAAGAGCTTCTTTGAAGGGCATATCCTCAAACCCATGAAAAGGGTTATGATGCACAAACGTAGTCATCGGCCAATAGTGAGGTATGTATTTTTTAACGTTATTAAGATAATTTTGAATCATATCAAAGCCTCCAAAAAGCTAGAAAGACCAAGCAGCGTAAGCATCAAAAGCACAATTGTCATAGCCAACGCAGATTTTCCAGATATGTCTTTATATATAACATTTTCATTTGGTGCTCCAAATATAGTATTTTTCATTATCCTAAAAGCCATAAAAAAGTTTGCAAAAAATATCCAGCCTATTACTAAATATCCTATTTTATTTAAATCTCCCTTCAATATTCCAAGAAGCAAAGAAAATGAGTTGGAAAAAGGAGGATATAGGCCTAAAGCCATCAAGGTAAGCCTTATCATAAGGGCCAACTTGGGCGATGTTAAAGCAAGACCTTTTACACTGTAAAAATTTGCACTTTCAAATATCTCTATATACTTTAAAGCTATAACATAAAGAAGTGCCGATGCTATAACTACAGAACTATAATAAACGCTGAACACCTTGTAGGGTAAAATAAAAACAGATACCGTATTTAAAAATAAAAAATGATAGCTTAGTTTCATTAAGTTTGTAGTTTTGTAAGATAGATAAAACGTAAGCACAGATGTAGCGAAAGCCATAAGTAAAAATATATCATAATACATATTTTTAGATATAGATGGGCTTATGGAATACATCAAAAACCCAATAATAGATATTAAGAATATCATAAGAGTATTCTTTGGTTTTGGGCTTTTTAAAAAAAGATAGTAAGGGATCGCACCCATTAAAACTATAGCAAAGTATACCATAAAAAACCTCCTAGAAAATATATATGATAGCTTTACCTTTGCAAGTGCTAAATACATATTATAATAAATTATATGGAAAGAAGACCGAGAAGATTAAGGAAAAACGAGATTATAAGAACGCTTGTAAGAGAAACAAATGTAAATATATCAGACCTTATCTACCCTCTTTTCATAACCCACGGCGAAAACCTAAGAGAGCCTATAAGTTCTATGCCAGGGATTTATAGATTTTCTATAGATAAAGCGATAGATGAGATAAAAGAGTGTCTTGACCTTGGCATAAAAGCTTTTATACTATTTGGTATACCAGAGCATAAGGACGAAGAAGGTTCTGATACTTGGTGCGATAGTGGGATAATACAGCGTTCGTTGGACAGTATAAAATCCAAATTTCCAGATGTATATCTCATAACCGACGTATGTTTTTGTGAATACACATCGCATGGACATTGTGGTGTTGTGGTAAACAACGACGTGGACAATGATTTAACCTTAGAAAATCTAAAAAAACAAGTAGTATCCCATGCAAAACACGGCGCTGACATGGTAGCACCTTCTGGAATGATGGACAATATGGTCAAAGCCATAAGAGAGGCGCTTGATGAATCTGGATTTGTAAATATACCTATCATGGCTTATTCCGCTAAATATGCTTCAAAGTTTTACGGACCTTTTAGAGATGCCGCAGATTCAACTCCTTCTTTTGGAGATAGAAGAACATACCAAATGGACCCTGCCAACAAAAAAGAAGCTATCGTTGAAATGGATATAGACTTTGAACAAGGAGCAGATATCATAATGGTAAAACCTGCTCTTGCTTATCTTGACATAATACACATGGCAAAAGAACGTTACAATATACCAATAGCCGCTTACAACGTAAGTGGGGAGTACTCCATGATAAAAGCCGCCCATAAACTTGGATATATAAACGGTGTTGATGTTATGAACGAAGTGCTTTTATCTATAAAAAGGGCTGGAGCCGATATTATCATCACATACTTTGCCAAAGAGTTTGTGCTGCAAAAATTCTTAGATTAAGCAAGTTTCAATGCTTTTAACACAAAAAACCAAATAGCAATAACCTTCTAATATTCCTATAATTTTATAACTGCTATTTTTGATAGGATCAAATACAAAACGCCTATAATCAGGGATTTTTTGCAAGTGCAACAAAATTGCATTAGCAAAGAGTATCAGAAAACTTACAAATTATGACAAATTTATGTATTTGTAATCTTAATTTTTAAAGCTTTTTAGAGAATCTAAATTTTAGATAAAATCCTCTCAAAGTAGTATAAAATATCGGTAACACAAGAAGAGATAGGAAAATACCTATAAACAATCCGCCCATCACAGAGATAGCCATGTTTTGAATAACCTCTGTACCTCTTCCTATGGCAAGGGCTATCGGTAAAAATCCCAGCACATCAGCCACCATGGTCATCAGAATGGGCCTAAAACGTTTTTTGCAAGCATTAAGCATAGCTTCTTTGTGTGAGATGTTTTCTTCAAGCTCTTTGTTGTAGTAATCAAATATAAGTATACCGTTGTTTACTACGACACTCAAGACTAAAAGCATGCCCATGAAAGATGTAACATCTAAAGGTTTACCCGTTATCATTAGGGCTAAGAACACTCCGACCACAGACAAAGACAAAACAAATATTACAGATATGGCTTGCAAAAAGGAACCAAACTGAAATATCAAAAGCGCTAAAACAATAAGAACAGAAAAACAAATAACCACAAACATTTCTTTGAAAGACTGCTGCTGTTCCTTGTAAAAACCTTCTATAGTATAATAATATCCTTGCGGCATCACAATTTTATCTAAAACTTTTCTTAAAACCCTTATACCAAGCGATAAATCTTGATGATGCATCTTTACCCTAACCACAGATACATTTTGAAGGTTTCTCCTTGTTATACCAGGAACATTTTCTTCAAACTTTACATGAGCTACTAAAGAAAGAGGCACGTACATATGTTTTTTTGGAGAATATATGTTTATATCTTTTATAGTTTCATTGTTTGGGTCGAAAGGCTCATAGGCTCTTATAAATATTCTTTCTTGCCCCTTTAAATAATTAGTAATAGTAATACCCCAAAGATGAAGTTTTAAAGTATTAATCACGTCATCGTAAGTTATGCCATAATCTGAGTATGCATTTTTTCTCAAGGATATATAGTAATAAGGTCCATAGAATAGTGTTTTTAAATTCACCTCTTTGAAGATAGGCTCTTTTGCAATTTTATTTCTTATCTCTTCTCCAAGTTTAACAAGGGTCTCTGGGTCAGAACCATGTATTACCACAGAAAAAGGAGCGTGTTGACCAGTAATATCCCCAAGCCTATCCCGAAGGACTTGAGCCATATCAAATTCCTTTAAAACGTGTACTTTTGCATCAACCCTTTGCCTTATCTCCCTCATAACGGCAAATATAGACTTTGACCTATTGTCTTTTAATGTTATAAGCATATCACCTTTGTTGGTAGGGTTTCTTGGTTGTCCCAACGATGCTCCTATTCTCACTGAATAGTGTTTAACTTCCGGAATAGAAGCTACTATCTTCTCTATATGTTTTACTATCTGGTAGGTATTTTGAGCAGATGCACCAGAAGGTCCTGTAAAATCTAACACAAACATACCTTCATCCCATTCTGGCAAAAAACCGGTCTTCATAGTTTTATAAAGGCCCAACGATGTCAAAAATAGCAAAACCACCATCAAAATGCTAATGTTTTTTCTTTTATAAAAAGCACTAAATACCGATTGATAAAGGTGGGTCAGTTTTAAAAGCCAGCTTGGTTCTGGTTTTACAACCTTTGGTATAGCCATGTAAGCTATCGAAGGGGTTATTGTCATAGAAACAAATTGTGATATTAAAAGCGCCAAAATAACCGCTAGAGCCAGCTCTTTGAAAAATGTACCTATTATACCAGACAAGAAAAAAAGTGGAGCAAAAACACTTATAGAAGTAAGAGTAGCTAAACTCATTGGCTTTAATATCTCAGAAGAAGCATCTATTACAGATTCTAGCTTAGGCCTTGGTTTATTGATATTTTTTTCTATGTTTTCCATAACCACTATAGCATGGTCTACCAAAGCTCCTATAGAGGCTGCCAATCCTCCAAGACTCATGAGGTTTAAGCTTCCGTGTAATATATACATAAAAAGTATTGCACATAAAATACTCACCGGTATAACTACTGCTGTAAGAAGAGACAGCCTTACATTGTTTAAAAAAAGTGCTATCACTACAAGAGTGATTAAAGAGCCTATTACAATTGCATCTATTACGCTTCTTATAGAAGAGCTTATAAAATCTGTAACATCAAACCACTTTACAATATGAGCATGCGGCGGAAGTTTTAAACCTTTTAAAACTTTGTCTACTTTATCAACAATTTTTATAGCATTTGCATCGTTGGTTCTATGTATATTAAATATGACCGTAGAAGGATATCCATCAACATTGACGTAAGAAAGCATAGGATAATGCCCTTTTACCACAGAAGCAATATCTCCTAAGGTTATAGTCTGATTGTTGTAATAAATGGGTATATTTAATATATCTTGCTCATCCTTTGGTGTTTGAATACCAAAAACTAATATAGAAAAGTTTTTCTGGTCGTATTCTCCTATAAAATGATTTTGTGTATAGCTTTTAATATCGTTTAATATAACACTTATAGGTATGTTTAGTTTTTGAATGATAGAAGGGTTTAACACCACATCCATCGTGCTATAAGTACCACCAACCATATCCACTTCATAAACACCCCTTATAGATAAGAGCGCCGGTTTTATAGTATATCTTACTATATTGCTAAGCTCGTCTACCGGAAGCTCCCTTGATACCAAAGCATATCCAGCTATAGAGTATGCGCTTGGGCCCATAAGCCTTACATCGAAGCCTGCTTTTACACCCATATCCATCTGTAGCTCTGATATCTTTGACATTATCATCTGGTAAGCTCTATAAGGGTTTGTGCTTGGACTAAAATATACGTTTAGCATCACAAGACCAGGACCTGTTCTGGACCTCACGTCTGTTACACCCTCCACCGACTTTATACCTTGTTCCATAGGAATAGTGATATCCGATAGAGTCTTTTGAATAGGTTCATAATTGGCGTTTACCGTGATAACAACCCTAGGGTATACAACGTTTGGGAATATATCTTCAGGCAGTTTAAAAGAAAGCATATACCCAAGTAAAGACAAAACACCAAATATTATAAAAAAGGCATATCTATTCTTAATGGCAAAGCTTACAAAAGACCTCATTTAATCTTTTCACCGTCTTCTAGAAGTTTTGCCCCTTTGCATACAACATAATCACCAACCACCCCAGACACTACATAATAATCACCGACATTACCCAAAACCTTAACGGGTATATTTTTAACTATATTGCCACTTTTTATAAAAACGCTTGGCCTGTTGTTGTAAAGCACCAAGGCTTTTGATGGTATTTTTTGTCCTTTGATTGTTTTTACAATAAAAGCCTTTAAACTGTTTCCGGGATTTTCGTAAAAAGATATTGGAAGTATTACGGCAAGTCTTGACTTATCATCTTGAAAAACATTTATAGGATATAGCTTATTTTCAAACAAAATTTTATCATTTTTAGAGATTTTTACATTAAAAGGTATAAAAAACTCTCCATAAAGTTTTTTTGCACTTATAAAAGCTATAGGAGCACCAGGGTTTATGTTGCTACCACTTGGTACTACATTTGATACAACACCATCAAAGGGGGCTCTTACAATACCATAAGAAGCCTCATCTTTTACAGACTTCTCTAAATATATATTTTTATTGAGCTCTCCTTGTGCAAGCGCTAAATCTGTTTTAATTTGAGAATACTCTTGATACGACATAGAGCCTAACTTGTAAAGCTTTTTTGCTCTCTCATAACGAGATTCGTAGTATTTTAGTTTTTTCTGAAGAGATTCTATATCTTGGGATATAGCCATAGCTTTATCTTGATATACTTTAGTGTCTATAGTAGCTATCACTTGACCTTTTTTTACAAATTCACCGTTTTTTACATAAATGGCTTTCAAAATTCCCCCTATTGGAGAGCTTACATAAGTAGCTGCCTGATTTTGTACTTCTCCGTATATAGGTGTCTTTATTTGATAAGAGCCATACTCTACTTTACAAAATGAAATATTTGGAGATTTTATACCTTTTAAAGATTCTTTTTCTTTAGTATTGGGCTTTTCACAAGAAAACAATACCCCAGAAAAAAATAAAATCATAAAAACAATATAAAATTTCATACAAATATGCTACCAAAAACCTATGATATATTAGTGAAAAACTAAGAAGCTAAGAAGAAAGCTGCTCTATAAGCTTTATAGCACCTTTTTTGGTGTCTTCGTTGACAATACCCATTAATCTTGAAAGCTCCTCTATTTTTTCATCTTTTGTCAACGACTTTATAAATACGTTGTCGGATTCTTTTTTTACAAAGATATGGTTGGATGAAGCGGCTGCCAGAGCTGGAGTATGGCTTATACATATAATCTGAGCATTTTTTGAAATGTTTTTTAAAAGCTTAGCTATTGATATAGAAGCTTCTCCGCTCGTCCCAGCATCTATTTCATCGTATATATAAGTTTCGTAATCTCCAAGCACCGAGGATATAGCCAACACTATCCTCGACGTTTCTCCCCAAGAAGCTACTTCGCTAAGTTCTTTCAAGTGTTCTTTTGAATAAGAAGAAAACATAAAGCTTATATCATCTATACCGCTTTTCGATAATTCCTTTTGTTTTATATCTATGTCAAAATGGGCTTCTTTCAAATTTAAAAGCTTTAAAACATTATTTATTGCTATACTTATCTCTTTTGCTTTTGATTTCCTTAAATTAGAAAGCTCCGATGCTTTTTCTAACGTTTCTTTTCTAAGATATTCTATCTCTTTAAAAAGATGCTCTATGTTGTCTTTTAAAACTTTTAACTTATCTAGATTTTCTTTATAGGCTTTTCTCATATCAAACATATTTTCAAAAGACATTCTATATTTTCTTTCTAAAGATTGCACATTAAATATAGTTTCATTTAGCTTATCTATTAAATCTATATCTATATTTAACTTATGAGAAGTAATAAAAGATACAATATCAAGAAGTTGCTCCTTTAAAGCGTTTAACTTTTCAATAGCTTTTGACAAATCTTCCTTGTAATAAGAAGCTTGGTTTATCTGGGATATAGAATAGTTTATCTTTGACATGGCGCTTTGGTCACTATATTCTAATGCGCCTAAAGCACTTTGTAAAAACATGTTTATTTTTTCAGCATATTTTAGTTCTTCAGCTTTTTGTTTGATGTTGTGGTAGGTCTCTTTGTCTATACCAAGCTCTTCTAAAGCGCTTATGAGTTCTTGGTTTTTTTCGATATCTTTTTCCAAAGATTCCTTTTGTAAAAGAAGTTCCTTTAAGAGATCTTCTTTTTGTTTTAGCATGTCAAAATATTCTAAAAACTCCTTTTTCTTGTTTTGGATATCCCTATCTTTATCAAGTATCTCAAGCTGATGATACTTCTTGAAAATTTTCGATTGGGAAGACTGAGCTTGAAAAAGTATATTCTGACCAAAAGCTTCTAAAACGGTCTTTTGGTTTGAGGCGATACCGTTTATGTAAAACCTGGATTTACCAAGCTTTGTTTCTCTTCTTACTATATCGTCGTTTATTTCAAGCTCTACACAAGCGTTATCAGAAGATGACGGCAAAAGCCCTATACCAAACTTTATGGCATCCATAAGCATAGATTTACCAGCTCCAGACTCGCCAGTAATGACGTTTAGACCTTCTGAAAACTCCACGTATTGGGATTTTAACAAAAGATAAGATTCTATTTTAATACTTTTAATCATAAATTTTTACTCTTTTGGTAAGCTTTTATAAAAGTTTCCATAAGTATACCTTTAAATCCTGATTTTTCAATATTGTATATACCTTCGACGGTAGTACCAGCCGGTGAGCTAACTTTTAGTATTAGCTCTTCTTCAGTATAGTGTTTTAAAAGCTCTAAAACTCCTTCTATGGTAGATAAAGCTATATCGTAAGATATATCCTTGTTTAAACCCATATAAATACCAGATAGCCTCATGGCTTCAACAATACTAGCTATAAAAGCTGGTCCAGAACCGCCAAGAGATGTGAAAGCGTCAAAGTACTTTTCATCAAGCTCATATACCTTTCCAAGATTTTCTAGTATGCTTTTAATGGTATCTTTTTTCTTATCCTCACTATAAAAAGCCATAACACCTTTTTTGAAAAGTACCGCCAAATTTGGCATAATCCTTGTAATGTAGGCATCTTTTATATGCTCTTTTAACCTTGAAACACCAACACCAGCCAGCATGCTTACTACAGATTTTTTACTGAAGTTTAGACTAGCTAAAGACGGCAAATCCTGTGGTTTTATAGAAAGTATTACCATATCTACTTTATCTAACAAGAATTCTATAGAGGACGCAAAGCCTACGCCGTCTTGCAAAGCAATGTCTTTTTTTAATAAATCCTTATCGTAAGCTATTAGCTCATACGAATCCTTTAGCCCAAGAGCAAAAGCTCTTCCCATGTTGCCATAACCTATTATACCAATCATCATAACCCGTAATAGCTAGCTAAAGCCGCTGATATGGCCAAAGCCAAGACATCTTTTGGTTTTTCACCCTCTATCTTATAATCATATTGGCTAAGTTTATTGTCTAAAAAGCTAGTATCAAAATCTCCTCTTATGAAATCTTCATCTCTTATAATTTCCCTATGAAGCTGCAAGTTGGTGGGTATACCTCTTATAATAAACTCATCTAAAGCTCTTCTAGCCCTAGCTACAGCTCTATTCCAATCAAGAGCCCAAACACAGAGTTTACTAACCAAAGAATCATAGTAGGGTGGAATTATATAGTCTTTGTATATCGCCGAGTCCATCCTCACACCTATACCACCCGGCGAGTGGTAAGCGGTAATTCTACCTGGAGATGGTGCAAAGTTTCTAGTGGGGTCTTCGGCATTTATTCTAAACTGTATAGCGCATCCTCTAAAAGATATATCGTTTTGTACAAAAGAAAGCGGCTCACCATTGGCTATTCTTATCATTTGCTCTACTATGTCAATGCCTGTAACCATTTCAGTAATAGTGTGTTCTACCTGAAGCCTTGTGTTCATCTCTATAAAATAGAATTCATTGGTGGTTTGGTCTAGTATAAACTCTATAGTCCCAGCGCTTTCATAACCGTATTTCATCATGGCTCTCACAGACATTCCAAGCATTTTGTTTCTTACGCTTTTATTAAGACTAGGAGAGGGTGTTATTTCTATTATCTTTTGATGTCGTCTTTGGATAGAGCAATCTCTTTCACCAAGATGTACTACGTTTCCATATTTGTCTGCCAAAATTTGCACTTCTATATGTTTTGGCTTTTGTATGTATTTTTCTATAAAAATATCCCCTTTACCAAAAAAGGCTAAAGATTCTTTTTGAGCAGATTCAAAGCTTTGTTTTAAATCTTCTTTTTTATATACAACCCTCATACCTCTACCACCACCACCGTATGCAGCTTTTAATATTATAGGGTAGCCAATCTCTTCCGCTATATCGTAAGCATCTTCTAATTTTGTGATAGGTTCCTCGCTTCCTGGGACCACCGGCAAACCCAAACTTTTCATTACCTTTTTAGCCTTTACCTTGTCTCCAAAGGTTTCTATTTGCTCAGGAGTAGGCCCTATGAATATAAGCCCAGCATCTATGCAAGCTTGAGCAAATTCAGCATTTTCAGACAAAAATCCGTACCCTGGATGTATGGCATCAGCCTTTGATTGTTTTGCTATATTTATAATTTTGTTATAATCAAGATAAGCCTTTATGGGATCCATAGGAATAAGATATGCCTCATCAGCTTTTTTTATGTGTAAAGAGTTAATATCAGCCTCAGAGTATATAGCAACGGTTTTTATGTCTAGTTCTTTACAGGCTCTTATAATGCGAACAGCTACTTCTCCTCTGTTTGCTATCAGCACTTTTTTAATCATACTTTAATTATATAAAATTTTTTAAGGTACGTTTATTAGAAATTGAAGCTTGTTCTCCATCACACTATCGGGCATAGGCGGGGCTTGTAAATTGCTATCGCATGAAGGATTTCCCTCTTCTATTCCTAAAAGCCTTAAAGTACCATCTTTATATAAATCAAACATCAAAACGCCTTCACCTTTACAATGCTCATGTATATAATGAAAAACAACCTCTAAATAGCTTATAAGATCAAAATAAGAACCTAGCGTACTTATATCCTTTGGTTTCATGGTTTGCTTAGGTTGGTTTTCTTTGGATTGTTGGTTTTGAGTTGTAGTTTTTTGGCTTGAAGACTTTTCCTTACTTTTTGATGTTTTATTGGTATTTGAACTATGATTTGTAGAAGGCTTTGAAATATGACTTTTTGAAGATACGCTATTGGATAATGTGTTAGAGCTTTTTATTGTAGCCCTTTTTATAGACGGTACTGCAAGGTTATAGTTTATTTTAGGTGTTGATTTTACGACTTTTTTTGACTCTGAGGTTCTATATTTTTTAACATTTTTTATGGGCTTCTTATGTTCTTTTTTTACAAATGGCTTTTCTATTGGTTTTTTATATGCCAATTCTTTTTTAATAGTAGTTATATATATAGGGTTTTTTGGGGCTTTTAAAGGAATATTTATTTTGACAAAAGCCAAAAGAAAAAAAAGATGTATCAGAATTGATATTAAAAATCCATAAACAAGAAATCTACGACTTTTCATATTTTTGCTTTACAAACTCCAAAAATCCAGGTATCTCAAGAGTAGTGTCTATACCAAGTATAAACTGATTAAAATCTCTTAGTTTTACCAAGTCTTTTGTGCTGCAAATATAGCTTTTACCGTTTTTTAGATCCTCTTTTTTGTAAAAATAGTGATCTTTAAAAGTCTTAACATCATTTATTTTAAAGCCTATATCATTGGAGAGCTTTTCTACAAACCTTAAAAATTGCTCTTTATCTCCCAAAGCACATATCACATCAAAGCTTTTTCCTTTTACAGCTTTTATGTCAACATCTTTAAAATTTTTATCTACAAAAGCCCTAAAAACTGTTTTTGCTTTGAAAATTGGCTTATCCACATCGAGCTTTGGCATATCGTAAGATTCCAGCCTTGTTATAACTATAGCATCGGCTCTTTTGATAGAGCTATAAGGCTCTCTTAGATTACCCCAAGGCAAAAGATGGTCTTTTATACGATTTGCAGGCATTAGCAAAATATCTAAATCTCTTTTTATATATCTATGAGAAAATGCATCATCAAGTATCACCATCTTAGAACCAAACTCTTTACAGATATAAGCTCCTTCTATTCTCTTATGAGCCACTACAACCTTTGCATTTGTTTTTAAAAATATTTCTACCGCTTCATCTCCGTAAAGATTTGTATCTAAAGAACTCACCAACAGGTTTTCTCTGGTTTTTCTTTTGTATCCTCTTAAAACTATACAAGGGTTTAGATAGTTAAAATGTTTGGCAAGATATATAGAAACTTGGGTTTTGCCAGTCCCTCCTACGCTAAGATTTCCTATAGATACTGTAAAAATACCAGCGTATTTGGCTTTTAATATATTAAAATCAAAAAGCTTGTTTCTAACCCATACCCCAGCTCCATAAAAAACAGAAAATGGAGCCAAAAGCCCCCTTGTAAGTTTCATCTAATAAGTATATCAACTTTTAATTTGGAAGCTCCTCTTGGTTTTGGTTTTGGTTTTGGTTTGACATATTCATAGACTGTTCGTAGATTTGTTTTATTATATCTGCTACAAACTGAGCCCGCGGGGTTTCGGTAAAGCTTGATTCCACCTTTGCACGACCGTTAGCCGCTATTTCTTTAGCTTGGTCTTCGTTGTCTAAGAAAAATAAAAGCTTTTCTTCTATCTCAAGTCTATCAAGAGGGGTATAAGCCACTATCTCTTGGTCTGGTATAAAAAATCCCGGTAAAGATGCTCTATAGTCTATAAAAGCGCAAGAATTTTGAGATATTACCTCAATAGGAGTAAAACCTATGCTTGATGGGACTATAGAAGGAAAACTTAAGAACGTTATCAAAGAATTAGCGTATATGTTTAAAACATCCTCTTGGGTTTCCGCATTTATTACCTCTTGACCTTCTTTCAAAGGCACCTGAGAATCTCCAAGTATTTTAATATCTATACCCTCTAAAAAGCTTATAATAAAAAGTCTTTTTCTAGCGGTATTGTAAAGACCTACATTAACCAAAAAGTTTATATACCCTTCTGGA
This sequence comes from Hydrogenobaculum sp., assembly GCA_023269915.1. GTDB lineage: Bacteria > Aquificota > Aquificia > Aquificales > Aquificaceae > Hydrogenobaculum. The sequence goes on from JAGDWZ010000066.1 coordinate 46,611, forward strand.
GATTCGTTTCTCCATTTTAAAAACTTCTCTTGTATTTCGTAGTTAAAAAATGGAAGCATGTATTCTACGGCAAATATAGCATCTACTTCCGGGTTTCTTCTCATGAACTCACCAACTTCTACAAATACAGGCATAACCTCTTCTGGAAATATCTTGGCACTTTCTTGGATTATAATATTTGGATCTACTATTGGTCCTGGAAAAAGTACTTTTATCTCTTTCTCTTGAACTGTTGGTCTTTTTAAAAGCTCCTCTGATACAAAAGGAGCTAGAAAGTACACATTTTGATACCCTATGCTTCTTAAAAAGTCTGCATGTTTCATATCCGTTATCATTTGTATGAAGTTCCTAGACCCCCTACCATTAAAAAGAGCTGGATAGTAAAGCATAGGATCTTCCGTGAAAACGCTTATGTGTAAAAATCCAAAAGCATCGCACAAAGATACCCTGTTGCCATCGGACTCACCGTAAACAAGAGCAGCACCGTTCACATCCATTACAAAAAAAGGACGCTCTTCTTGTAAGAAGTTAACGTAAGCGTCTATATTATTATAATCTAAATCATACAATACAAGCTCTATACCAAACTGATTGAGCTTTTGCGCCATACTCTCCACATAATGAGCGTTGTAGCTAAGACCAGGTGTTCTTACAAAAATTCCTTTCATAATAAAAACTATTATAAACTAAAATCATATTGGAAGCTCTAGTTGTTTTTATCTTAAAATCCAAGTTTAGCAAGCTTTTAAGAAAAAAGTATTGTAAAATATAAATCTATGGATTACAAAGACACTATCAACTTACCAAAAACAGACTTCCCGATGAAAGCTAATCTATCGGAAAAAGAGCCGGAGATACTTAAAAGATGGGAAGGACTTTATAAAAAGCTAAGAAAGCAAAGAAAAGGAAAGCCTCTTTTTGTCTTACACGACGGGCCACCTTATGCAAATGGCAACATACACATAGGGCACGCTTTAAACAAGATATTAAAAGATATTATATGTAAAGTCGCTTTGATAGAAGGCTTTGACGTGGATTATAAACCAGGGTGGGACTGCCATGGACTCCCCATAGAACAACAAGTAGAAAAAGAACTAAAAGCAAAAAAGATAAACAAAGAAAGTATACCAAAAGATGAGTTTAGAAGACTTTGCAGAGAGTATGCGTCTAAGTTTGTAAACATTCAAAAAGAAGAGTTTATAAGATTAGGGGTAATAGGAGATTGGGAAGAACCATACCTTACAATGGACCCAAAATACGAAGCCCAAGAGGTAAGAGAAATAGGAAGGTGTATTCAAAACGGCATCCTTTACAAAGGAAACAAACCTGTATACTGGTGCATATACGATAAAACTGCAGAGGCAGAAGCAGAAGTAGAGTATAAAGAGAAAAAAGACACATCTATATACGTAAGATTTGAGCTTTTAGAAAATTCAAAAAATCTTTTAAAGCAAAAGCTAAATTTACCAGACAAACCTATTTCAATAGTAATTTGGACCACTACTCCTTGGACTCTTCCAGCAAATTTAGGAGTTATGGCTTCTAAAGATATAGAGTATGGTATCTTAGAAGAAAATGGGCATCTAATTTTGTTAGAAAAAGAAAGCCCTTATGCAAAAGATAAAGAGTTTATAGCTTTTATAAAAGGTGAAGAACTCATTGGCTTAGAATACAAACATCCTTTTATAGAAAGAACAGGCAAGATATACCCCTCAGAGTTTGTGGAAAAAGGCACCGGAACTGGATTTGTGCATATGGCTCCAGGGCACGGTATGGAAGACTATATAGTGGGTTTAAGATACGGCCTTACACCTTTATCTCCAGTGGATGAAGCTGGAAGATTTACAGAAGAGGCTCCAGAGTTTATAAAGGGTTTAAACGTATTTGAAGCAAACAAGGTAATAATAGAACATTTAAGACAAACTGGTTTTCTTTTAAAAGAAGAGGAGATTTTGCACTCTTATCCTCATTGTTGGCGATGCAAAAATCCCGTTATATACAGAGCTACTCCTCAGTGGTTTATAGGAGTTGATATTAAAAGCCCAAAACTTCAAAACAAAAGCATAAGAGAAAAAGCTATAGAAGAAACTCATCAAGTAAAGTGGGTGCCAAAAACAGGCCAAAATAGAATGCTTTCCATGCTTCAAAATAGACCTGATTGGTGTATATCAAGGCAAAGATTTTGGGGAGTGCCCATTGCTATATTCTACTGCAAACATTGCAACGAACCGCTTTTAGAGCCTCAAATATTTGAGCATGTGGCAAAGATATTTGAAAATTCACCTTACGGAGCCGATGAATGGTTTAAAAGAAAAGAAGAGGAACTTTTGCCAGAAAATACCGCTTGTAAAAAATGTGGCTCCAAAGAGTTTGTGAAAGAAACCGATATACTTGACGTTTGGTTTGATTCTGGGTCTTCCCATGCATCAGTTTTAAGGCCAAGAGGCATAGAAAAAGCAGATGTTTATCTAGAGGGTTCAGATCAGCATAGAGGATGGTTTCAAGCATCACTCTTAGAATCCATAGCCTCTTACGGAGAAGCGCCTTTTAAGGCAGTGGTAACTCATGGGTTCACAGTGGATGAGAAAGGACACAAGATGTCAAAATCCCAAGGAAACGTCATATCCCCCCTTGAGATTATAAAGGAGTATGGAGCAGATATACTAAGGCTATGGGTAATATCAGAAGACTACACAGAAGATATAAAACTTGGAAAATCCATTTTAAAAAGACTAGCAGAGGATTATAAGAAAATAAGAAACACGCTAAGATTTTTCCTTGGTAATCTATACGATTTTAAATACGAGTTTTCGATACCACCTGAAAAACTTCATCACTTTGATAGATATATGTATGTTTATTCATCTAAAGTGTTTGACGAGTTATTTAGCTTTTACAAAAACCACATGTATCACAGATTTTATCATAAGTTAATGGATTTTATAAGCGTAGACTTGTCTGCTTTGTACTTTGATGTTTTAAAAGATAGATTGTACATGTATAAAAAGGGTTCTTTTGAAAGGGTATCTGCCCAAACGGTGCTTTATTTCTTGCTAAAAAACCTCGTAATACTTTTATCACCGGTACTTAGTTTTACCTCTGAAGAAACTTATTCTTATATGAAAAGCATAGAAAACTCTTTAGAAGAAAGCGTGTTTATGAACGAGTATATACCTGCAAACTTCACCGACGAAGAGATTCTAAAAGACTATCAAAAGCTTTTACTTATTAGAAAAGACGTATTAAAAGCTATGGAGATAGAGCGCAAAAACGATATTATCAAACATCCTTACGAAGCCAGAGTTGTTATAGAACCAAACGAAGAGTTTTCAACGCTTTTAGAAAAATACAAAGACTATCTTCACTCTTTATTTACGGTAAGTCAGGTAGAATTTTCAAAAAATGACGGCGAAAAAGGCGAATACACAGGTCTAAATATAAAAGTGGAAAGAGCAAAAGGTGAAAAGTGCCCAAGATGTTGGTTGTATGTAGAAAATATGGTGGATGGTCTATGTTTAAGATGCAAAGAAAACATAAATTAAACAAATTTATTTCATTGCAATTTTATAAGATTTGAATATAATCTTTAACAAGGAGGTAATTAATTGAGAAGACATGTGCTAAGAGCCAAAATACACCGGGCTACTGTTACAGGAGCAAATTTAAACTATGAAGGGTCTATATCTATAGACGAAAGACTTTTAGAAGCCGGAAATTTTGTGTTGTTCGAAAAAGTAGATATATACAATGTAAACAATGGTAATAGATTCTCTACTTACGTAATACCTGGTAAGCCAGGTGAAATAGCTCTTAACGGTGCGGCAGCAAGGCTTTGTATGCCAGGTGATATCATCATAATAACAGCTTACGCAGAGGTAGAGGAAGAAGAGCTTAGCAGTTTCAAACCTTACCTTGTTTATGTTGATAGTCAAAACAATATATTGGAAGTAAAAAGGGATATGAGGCATGTCTTTGCCTACCAACGATAGCCTATGTTTTGACAAAGTACCTTCAGTTACAGCCGAGGAGGCAAAAAGTCTTTTGGAAAAGGATAAAAATTACGTACTGCTAGACGTAAGAACAAAAATGGAGTATGACAAATGGCGTATAGAAGGTGCCAAACTTTATTCTTTAGATACTCTTATGAACACTTATAAAGAACTAGATAAATCAAAAAAGTACTTGATTATATGTTTAAGCGGTGGTAGAAGTGCTTGTGCAACATATGCTCTTAGACAGCTTGGTTTTGAGGCTTTTAATATAAAAGGTGGAATGCTAGAATGGCCCTACGAAACAGTGGGCAGCTTCAATGATTTATGAGACCTATTTTATTGGAAATAGAAGGGTTTTTATCTTATAAAGAAAAGACCATCATAGATTTCTCAGAACTTTCTTTGTTTGCTATTACAGGGATGACAGGTGCTGGCAAAACTAGCATAATAGATGCAATCACGTTTGCTCTTTACGGAAAATGCCCAAGGTTTGAAAAAGGAGCTTCTAAAGAAGATTACATATCAAAGGGAAAAGACTTTCTTCGAGTATCTCTAACGTTTTCTTTAAGAAATAAAACATATACCGTAGAACGCTCTTTGAGGGCTGGCAAAAATATATCGTTGTCCTTTAAAGAAAATGGTAAAGAGCTAAGGACAGAAGAAAAAAACAAAGTAAGAGAAGAACTTCTTCAGAAAATTCTTGATATAGACTACGAAACCTTCACAAAGATAATAGTACTTCCACAAGGGGAATTCGCAAAGTTTATAAAACCAGAAAGACCTCAAGAAAGAAGAGAAATTATCATCAAGTTAAGCAATTTAGATAAGATAGACAAAATAAAAGAGCTAGCGTCATCCAAAAAGAAAGATATACAAAACGAGATAAACGTAATAAACTCAAAAATAGAAAGTTTAAAAATAGGAAATGAAGATTTAGATGAATTGGAGAGGATACTAAAAGACTTTGAAAAACAGCTAGAAGAAGAAAAAAAAGCAAAAAATACACTCCAAGATAGGCTAAGTAAAGCCGTAAAAAAAAGAGAGCTTATGGCGGAGTTGGAAAAAGCCAAAGAAGAATATGAAGCGTTAAAAGAAAAAAAAGACCAAATGAATGCTTTAAAAGAACGCATAGATTTTATAAAACCGATGCTTAGTCTAAAATCTGATATAGAAAGATATATAAAGCTAAAAGATGATGCACAGCATATATCCCAAGAGCTTCATCAAAAACGTGAAAACCTTAAAGCATTAGAACAAAGCTATCAGAAACTTTTAGAGGCTTTTAAAAGTGTAAAACAAGAATATGAAAACACAAAAGAAAAAGAGCGTAGAATAGAAAAAGGTTATGAAATAGTTGGAAAATTAGAAAACACCATATTGCTGGAAGATTATATAAATCAAAGAAAGTTAGAAATAGAAAAAATAAATCAAGAGCTATCTTCGTTATCTTCCAAACTATCCAATACATTTGAAAAAATAAGTCAATACGAAAGTGCCTTATCAAAAGCAGATTACCAAGACCTCGAAAAAAAACTAGAGGAGTTTACAAAGACGCTTAATCAATTAGAGATAAAAGAACAAGATATGATTAAAAAATTAAAGGATAAAGAAAGACTTTTAAAAGAAATATCCACTTTAGAAGACAACATAAATGAATATAAAGAAAAACTCAAGGCTATAGAAGACGATATAAATATACACAAAAATGATATGATTTTATATCACAGCAACATATTAAGAACACTTTTAAAAGAAAATGATATTTGCCCAGTATGTGGTGGTATTTATCAAGAAAAAGAGCATATTATGGCAAAGCACTTGAAAAATATAGAAAGCTTAGAAGACAAAAAAAACATATTTAAAGAATATGACAATCTTAAAAATAAAATAGATTTATCGGAAAATATATTGAGATCCAAAAAAGAGGAATTTGCAAAATTGATAGAAGAGATAAAGCTTTTGGAAAAGGAGCTTTCGGATAAAAAAAATATAGAAACCAGCATAAAAGAGCTAAAATCTAAGAAGGAAACCTTAGACAAAACAAAGGATCTTTTGCAACAAGAGAAAGCCCAAAAAGACACGTTAGAAAAGTTAAAAGCGCTTCAAGAAAATAGAAAAAGCGACCTTGAAAAAGAAATATCCACAAAAGAGCAAGAGTTAAAATACAAAGAAGAAGAGCTAATGTCTTATGGGGTCACACAAGAACATTTAAAAAATAAGAAAAACACAGTGGTATCTTTCAAACAAACAATAGAAAGGCTTAAAAAAGAGATACAAAAAGCAAAAGAAGATTACGAAAGATACCAAAAGCTTTTAAATGAAAATGAAAAAGAAAAACTTATTATCCAAGCCGATATATCTTCCTTAGAAAAACAAACAGAAAATATCAATAAAGAGTTATTAGAATTAGATAAAAAGCTATCATCTTTGGTAGACAAAGAAAGTATATTGGAAGAGTTAAAAAACCTAACTAAATACGAAGAAATCTACAACGAATATACATCAAAATTAAACAACTTTAAAGGATTAATCGAATCAAAGAAAAAAGAAATCGATCAGATAGACGAAAATAGCACACCAGAAGACCTAAAAGAAAACCTAAACGCTGTAGAGGAATCTATAAGCAATTTAAACAAAGAAATAGGGTCTATAACTTCCAAAATAAACCAAATAAAAGAAAACGAAAAGAAGATAAAAGATTTACAAAAAACCTTAGAAGAGCTTGAACATAAACTAAATGTATACGAAAGGCTTGAGCACGATTTAAAAGGTGATGCACTTCAAGCTTATATATCCCAAAAAATCATAGAAGAGTTAATAAAACATGCAAACTTATACGCCTCAAAGATGGATTTTCCTTATACTTTTAAAGTAGAAGAAGCCCCGCGAGAAAAAGATAGCATAGTAGTAGAGGATGCTTTCGGAAATATAAGACCAGTTAAATCTTTAAGCGGTGGAGAAACTTTTATAACATCCCTTTGCTTTGCGCTGGCTTTGAGCGAGACGATAGGCTCTAGTTATCTACAGTCTCTTTTTATAGATGAAGGTTTTGGAACACTTGATAAAGAAACTCTTGAAAAAGTAGGAGATGCTTTAGAGCTTTTAAGCCAAAATATAAACAAAATGGTAGGTATAATTACTCATGTAGAAAGCTTAGCAGAAAAATTTACCAATAGAATTATAGTGACAAAAACAAAAGATGGTGGTTCAAAAATAGAAATAGTATGATAAATCATATTCCTTTGATAATAGGCATGCTTGTAGCTATTATAAGCCCTATTATATCCTATTATGTAAAAATTCCATTGGTTCTAATAGAGTTTATCATAGGAATTTTGTTTGGTGTGCTTTTCGAGAAAGATGTTATAAACGCCAATTCGGTGGCTTTCTTATCTTACATAGGATTTCTTATATTGATGTTTTTGGCTGGATTTGAGGTAGATTTTGACTTTATAGAAGATCTTAAGATAAGAGAGATTTTATTTATTTTTTTGTATGCTGTTATGCTGATTCCCTTTGCATTTTTAAGTACCAGCTCTTTTGGATTAGGGTTCCATTATATGATAGTAACACCGCTTATCTCTGTGGGACTTGGACTACCTATACTAAAAGAGTCTAAGATAGCCCAAACAGAATTAGGTCAAAAGCTTTTAATACTAGGAAGCATAGGAGAGATAACCAGTATATTTTATATAAGTTTTGTAAACGCATTTTTAAAGTTTGGGTTTAGTAGAGCTGCTATTAAAACTGGTATCACATATATAATCCTGGTATTAGCAATATTCTTTGCAAAAACTATCAAAACAAAAATAAAAAAATATAGAAGCGTTGTTAAAAACATATCGCTAGAAAACACACATATATTTATCAGATTAGCGTTGTTTACAACGTTTATATCAGCCTCTTTGTTTGAATTGATAGGTATGGAACCAATACTAGGTTCTATGCTTAGTGGTATGGCGCTTGGATATGTAATAAGAAAAAAAGGAGTTATAAATAAAAGTTTTTACGATATGGCTTTTGGTTTTTTTGTACCGTTATTTTTCGTATATACAGGTTTTAGTCTAAACATAGCCAGTGTTAGCAAAAATATTATAATAAGCGGCGTGATGATAGGAGTTATCTTGCTTATTGCTAGATTTGGTATCTCTTTTATATTGCTTTTTGCTGGTTTTAAAATAACAGAGCTTCCCATAGCAAGCGTATTTATAAGTTTTCCTTTCACACTATTAATAGCATCTATAAAAATATTATCAGATACGAAATATATAACACCAGAACAAGGTGTAGTTATACTCATAGGTGCTTTGTTTACTTCTTTGTTTTATCCGATAGTTTTTAAATTCATATCTAGATTATATGTAAAAGATGAAGATATTTGAAGGTCTAATTATAGGATTTGCAATGGGAATAGTATACTTTAGCGTATTAAAAATAAGAACAAAATTTGTATTTGGTAAAAAATATCTTTACTATATAGGATGGATAATTTCTTTAATAATCTTTTCTTCAACGTTCTTATACTTAAACAGATTTATAGCTTTTGATATGATATCTTTTCTCATAGGTATACTCATAGCTCAAATATCAGTTGTAAGCTTTTATTTTCTTAAAAGCCAAAAACAATAGTGCATTAAATGGACCAATAGTTTTTAACAAAAAGAGCTTCTAAAACAAAGTTTGCAAAGAAAAAAAGAGGTGCTATCACGCCGTTTAACCAAGGATAATCTTCTAATAAATCGGCAAGCGCAATAAATATAGGCACGCTTATATAAGATAACCTTGCAAAAGCACTCGTATTTATGAAAATACCACCAAGAGCCCACAAGTATTCAAGTAATATAAGAACCGAAAACAAAGTATAATGAATTGGCAACCTGTCAATAGCCAAAACTATTATAACTACATAAAATATCATCACCAGTAGGTTAATAAAGTGGTCAAACTCGTACACCCCAAGAGGTGTCGATATAGGATGAGATGGTATATCGTGAGGTATAAGCATTAGAATATTTGATATTCGTTTTAAAAGAGTAGGCCTTCCCCACCAATCTTGAGCGTGTATAAAAGCTATAGGATCTTTAAATTTGTAAAAGCTATACAAAACAAAAGCAACAAATCCCCAAATAGATAGCATAGTATAAGGAATGGCTTTTATAAAATCTGCTGTTTTTTTGTTTTTAACAATATCAAAAAATACCACTACAGATAAGAATACCGCCAACGGCCCAAACAAAGTACCAAGACCTGCCAAAAAACTAGCCAAAAGATATTGATTCTTTCTAAGAAAATAGAACACGCTTATAGCAAAAAAGTTTAGAGCGGATACAGGGTAAGCAGACATACCAAAAAAAGAAGAAGGATAAAAAGCAAACAAAAGAATAACCATGTATATAGTGGACTCTTTCTTGTTTAAATCCTTCAAAAGTAAGTATAGCATGTAAATAGATGCGCCCTGGAAAACAAGCGCAGGTAATATATATAAAAACGATATATCTTTATTGGTAAGTGAGTGTATAAATTTCATTATAATAGGATAACCTGGAAAAAAAGCTATTGTAGGGATATGCACAGTGGAGTTTCTATATCCATAGACTGCTATATGAGTATACCAAACTGCATCCCAATGCATAAAATGATTAAAAAAAGAAGGTTCGTATTTGAAATGAACAGGATAAGGCCTTCCATAGTGTGGTTTTAAAAGATTTACAGAAAACCACGCCACCATGAGGGTCCAAAAAAACCACGATACAAAAAAAACAAAGACTTGCATTAGGGTTTATTTTCTAGAGCTTGCTCTTCTTGACATTCTTCTTTATCTTCGCAAGAGCATTCCGTATTATCTTCTTCCCAATGGGTGCAATCTACATCTTCTTCAAACATCTACAACTTCCTTTCTTGAGGGAATGTAAACATTTTTGCCTCCAAGCTTCTCTTTTAGCACAAGCATCTTATCCTCTTCACCGTGTATTAGGCATATCTTTTGTGGATTGGCAGCGTTTATCCATTCTATAAGCTCTTGTTGATCTGCATGAGAAGAAAAACCATTTACCGTATAAATTTTTGCTTTTACATTTATAGGCTCGCCCATCACAAAAACTGGATTTTGCTTTTCCAATATCCTCCTTCCAAGAGTCCCATGTGGTTGATATCCCACAAACACTATGGCGTTTTGTTCTTTATAAGCATGATGCCTTATATGATGCAATATCCTGCCACCGGTTAACATACCACTGCCAGCTATTATGATAGCACCTTCTTGTATATCGTTTATTTGTTTAGATTCTTCTATATCTCTTACCATAGTAAGATATGGCAAATTAAAAGGGTCTTCTTTCTGCATAATTTCATAGGTCTCTTTTCTAAAGTACTCTTGATTTCTTAAAAATACTTTTGTTACACCTATAGCTAGTGGTGAGTCTAAAAATATTTTACATTTAGGTAAAGAACCTTCTTCATAAAACTCTCTTAAAACATATAAAATATCCTGGGTTCTTTCAAGGGCGTAACTTGGTATAAGAACATTGCCATGTTTGATAGTATCCTTTATAATGCTTTTAAGCTCTTCTTTAGACTCTTCAAAGCTCTTGTGAAGCCTATCTCCATATGTGCTTTCTACATAAACTACATCGGCCTTTGACGGAAGCGAGAAGTCCCTAACTATAGGCTTGCCTTTATTTCCCAAATCTCCTGAAAATATTATTTTTCTATCTTTATATTCTATTTCGTAAAAACACGAGCCTAAAATATGCCCCGCATCTTTAGGAGTTACTTTTAAATCAAAAAGTTGGTAACTTTTATCGTAAGAAAATATAGGCTCAAAGTGTTCCATAGCTTCAAAGACATCATCTTCATCATACAATGGTTCCAAAGGCATCTCTTTTAAAGCACCTCTTTGAAACCTTTTCATGTGGGATTTGTAGTTTTCTAACATCACTTTAGCGGTATCCAAAAGCATCAGTCTTGAAAGTTCATAGGTAGGCCTTGTGCAGTATATTTTACCTCTAAAACCATTTTTTACAAGCATTGGTATGCGACCGCAATGGTCTATATGAGCGTGTGTTAAAAGGACGGCATCCACTTCTTTTGGATCAAAGCCAAGCTCTTCCGATTTCTCTTCGTCCACCCCTTGGAAAAGACCACAATCTACTAGTATTTTCTTGTCCTCTAACAAAAGCATGTGAGCGCTACCAGTAACCGTTTTGGCAGCACCGTAAGAGATGACTTTCATACGCTCTCCTTAGGCTTCATCGTAAGTTCCACGTAGATATCTCTTTTAAAATAATTATCCAATAGCCTTAAAATATCGTTTTTATCCACATTGTCTATATTGCTTTTAAAATACTTAAAATAGCTTATATCTTTTACTACCGCAGAAGAAAATCCCATCAAATCAGCTTCTGACTCAGGATTTTCCAACACAAAGTCCTCTTGATTCAATATTTTTTCTTTGGCTTTTCGTATATCTTCGTCTTTTAAGTGAGATATTTTTTCTAAAAGCTCGAAAACCTTGTTTTTAAATAAATTTACTTTACCGTAATCTGTTATAGCGAAAATTGTATAGTTGTTGTCTTGCTTATGAGCACCGTCTTGACAAGAGTAAGAATAAACTATGCCTTTTTCTTTCACCTCATTATGCATAAGAGAAGTTCTGCCACCAGATAAAATTTGATCGAAGACTACAAAAGGATAATACATTTTCTCGCCTATGTTTGGAGCATCCCATCCTATAGCATAATAGGTTCTGTCTATCATTGGGTCCTCTAAGAGTTCTTGACGAGGAAACCTCTTGGGTGGTTCTGGTACGTATATAGACGGCCTTATGTTGTTTTCAGGTTTTTGAGAAAACATATCATATATGAAATTTATATCTTCGTCAGAAATATTGCCAGAAACACTTACAGTCATATTTAAAGGTTGATAGTAAGAATTGTAAAAGTTTTCAAGCATTTCTTTTGTAAAGTTAGATATAGTATCTTCATAACCTATTATAGGGTACATATAATTTGATACTTTATAAAAAAGCCTATCAAAACGTTCAAAAAACCTAGTAATAGGACTATCCAAGCCTCTTCTAAGCTCTTCTATTACGATAGGCTTTTCTTTTTCTATCATATCTTCGTCAAGCTTTGCCCTAAGAGTAAGACTTTCAAGAATATCCACAGCTTGTTTTAAATAGTTAGAAGAAATATTTATATAATAATAGGTAAAATCTTTGGAAGTAGCAGCGTTTATTTGACCACCCAAACCTTCTACCAAGACGTCCAACTCTCCATATTCGTATCGTTCTGAACCATTAAACAACATATGCTCTAAAAAATGAGCCATCCCCTTCTCTTTATAGTCTTCGTAGCTTGAACCTACGCTAAACCAAACCTGAATAGATACGGATTCTACGTCTTTCCTTTTTTTTATAAAAACTTTAGCACCATTTAAAAGCTTATGCTCTACTATATCAGCTATGTATTTCTTCATTCTCTTCTATTATGCGTATTTCTACATCATTATCCGCCAACCTATTAATAGCATAAAAAGTCTTCTTTATCAACTCTCTCCTACCTCTTATAAAAGAGCTATCATCATCTTGCATCAATTTTTCTGTGTACTTCACGGCAGCGTGGACAAGTTCATATTTGTTGCTAACTTTTTTAAGAGCTTCATAAATATTAGGTCTCAAAGACATCGCATTTACCTCCTTCTAAAATATTTATTATATCATCTTCTACATAATTCTTATGCTCTAAAAAATATTCTCTTCTAGCTTTATTGCAAAATATAATAGATTTAATCATGTTGACTGTTTCATCCACATATCTATTCACCACTATAAAATCAAAGTACTTAGCACAAGCTATCTCTTTTTTAGCTGACTCAAGCCTTTCCACAACATTCTTGTCTTCAAAACCCCTATTTTTAAATCTAGCATAAAGCTCTTCTAGAGAAGGTGGCATCAAAAATATCAAAAGAGCATACGAAAAAATATTCTTTATGCTTTTGGCTCCTTGTATATCTATTACTAACAAAGCATCAAAGCCTTCTTCTAAAATAGCTTTTATGTCTCTAATAGGCGTACCGTAATAATTTCCGTATACATTGGCGTATTCAACAAATTCATTGTTTTGTATCATATGTTCAAACTCTTCTTTAGATACAAAGTTGTAATCTATACCTTCTTTTTCATTTGGTCTTTTTGGTCTAGTGGTAGTAGTTACAACCCTTTTTAGATTTTTAATCTCTTCTAAAAGCTTCAAGGCTATAGTGGTCTTTCCAGCTCCAGAAGGCGCAGATAATACTATTATATTACCCATGGAACATATCTTTTAATATTATATCAAATAAAACATTTGGAAATACACCAAAGAAAAATACGCTTATCAGAAATACGCTTACACCTATGGTATCAAATAGACTAAGAGGCAAAGATTGATCTTCTTCTGTTACAGGTTCTTTGAAAAACATATACACTATCAGTTTTAAATAATAGCCAGCAGCTATTATACTACCAATTATGAAAAGTATTGCAAAAAACCAAGCATTTGAGTTTACAAGCCCCAAAAATATACCAAGCTTACCTACAAAAGTTGCAAAAGGTGGTATACCTATTAGAGCAAACAAAAATAGTCCTAAAGCAGTAGCCAAAAACGGGTTTTTCTTATAAAGAGCTTTATAGTTGTTCATATCGTGGGTCCAGTTTTCATTTTTTTCCAATATAGAAAGCACTAAGAAAGCACCAGCGGTAGCAAAAGCATAAACTATTACATAAAACATAGTAGAACTAACAGACAACACATTGTATTTAGAAAAACCTATTAAAAAATATCCAGCATGCCCTATAGAAGAGTAAGCTAGCATCCTTTTGGCAGAATTTTGAGCATAAGCCACCAAATTTCCCCAAAACATGGATAAAACACCTACTATACCTACTATATAACTAAAGTTGTTTATTATGGGGAATACATAGCTTGCAAGCAAAAATATTACAGCGTAAAAACCTATCTTTGGCACCGTGGATATAAAAGCAGTAGTAGAAGTTGGAGCACCTTCATATGCATCAGGCGTCCAAAAATGAAAAGGAGCCGCTGATACCTTTAAAGCAAAAGCTACAAATAAAAACAAAGAAGCCAAGGCAAAAGCTGTGTTATGATTAACAGACACGCTTATGATATCTAAATGAGAGGTAGCACCTATATAAAATGCACTTCCAAGACCAAAAAAGGCAGTAGCCATACTACCAAGCACTAAGTATTTAAAAGAAGCTTCTTTCGATACGTAATCATCTTTTAACATACCAACTGCTATATACATAGAAATAGAAGCAAGCTCCAAACCAGAAAGTATGACTACCAAATTCTTCGAAGAAATCATTATGGAAAGCCCAAGGGCTATAAGAAGAAAGGTATACACGTTTTCTAGAAACGTTTTCTTGCTTTTAAAAAAGCTTACAGACGTAAATATTACAAAAGCACTCAATATATATATGATACCTTTTAAAAGCAGAGAAAATGCGCTTATATCAAGCAACCATTTGCTAAAAGTATAACCTTCTAAAGAGTATTTTATTGCAAGAAATCCACTTACAAGGCTTATAAGAAAGCCCAAAAATCCTATGAGGTCAAAGCTTGGAAGCACAAGCTCTATCAAAATAAGAGCAATTATCCCTACTATCACTATGATATCTGGATATAAGGCTTTCATCAAAAGCTCCCCATTATTATCTTTGATGTTTGAGATATTATATTAACAAAATTATAAGGCATTATACCCATTATAAAAGCCCCAAATAGTATAAGGACAAAAGGTATTATGTGGTGTATTTCAAGGTCCATAGTGTGTTGAAGTTTTTGGATTTTAGACTCAGGCAAAGAAGCCGACTCCAACATAACATTTTTATACATATATAAGAAGTAAGCTGCGCCCAACACCATGCCAACACCAGCTACAATAGCCCATATTGGAAAATACTTAAAGGTTCCAAGCAATATTAAAAACTCAGACACGAACCCAGAAAAGCCTGGAAGCCCAATAGATGCTAAACCACTTATCATAAACAAAATGGCAAAGTTTGGAAGATATTTTGCTATACCGCCCAAATCAGACATCTCATAAGAGTGAAATCTATCGTATATAAAACCAGCAGCGTAGAAAAGAGCAGCAGAGCTAAGACCGTGAGCTATCATCATATAAGAGGCACCGTTTAGAGCACTAATAGACAAGGCAAAGGTTCCGAGCGTTACCATACCCATATGGCTTATAGAAGAGTAAGCAATGAGCTTTTTTATGTTTGTTTGAGATATAGCCATCATGGCAGCGTATATAATAGCTATCACACTAAGCAAAAACATCACAGGGATAAATATTTTAGAAGCTTGTGGGAAAAGCGGTAAAGAATATCTAACAAAACCAAAAGTACCCATTTTTAGAAGTACCCCAGCCAAAACCACGGAACCAGCCGTAGGAGCTTCTACGTGAGCATCTGGAAGCCATGTATGAACAGGCCACATAGGAACTTTTACGGCAAAACCTATCCCAAAAAGCACAAATAAAATAATTTGAAGCCATAAAGGATAGGCTATATGCTTATGAAAATCGTATTCAAAAGATATATGACCACTTATAAAATAACCATACACAATCATCGTGGCCAAGCCAAGCAATAAAAACAAGCTACCAAAAAATGTGTATATAAAAAATTTATTGGCAGCATAGACTTTTCTATCGTGTCCCCAAAAACCTATTATAAAATACATAGGCACAAGCATGCCTTCCCAAAATAGGTAAAACAAGAATAAGTCAAGGGCGGAAAAAGTACCTAAACAAGTGGTCTCAAGTATCAAAAATAAAGCATAAAATAGATTTGGTTTTTCTTTTACTTTTATAGCCCAGATAAACACTGTAAAAAATATAAGGGCCGTAAGCGTGAACAAAGATACACCAAGACCATCTAAACCCACATCATAATTTATACCAAGAGACGATATCCAAGGCACCGTAGTCCTATAAAGAAACTGGTGAGCGTTTGGGTCAAAGTTAAACAAAAGTATTAGGCTTATAACAAAAACAACGCCCGATAAAACGATGGATACCACTTTAGTAAGCCACTCATTCCTAAAAAGCGAGACAACAAAAGCGCCTACCAAAGGTAAAAATATAGCTATATTAAGAAGACTAGCCATTTGGGATACCCCCTTCAAAGATTACTAAGATTAAAAGCAAAAATACACAAACTACACCGTAAAGCATATACAAAGCGTAGTAGTTTAGCTTACCATTCTGCAGTTTACTAACTGGTTTACCATAATTAGAGGTAGCGCTTGCCACCCCATTCACAAACCCATCTATCAATATACGGTCTACTATCTTGTA
>JAGDWZ010000026.1:0-8189 GCA_023269915.1 Hydrogenobaculum sp.
TTTACAACAAAGGACTTATATCTAAAGAGGTAGCCCTGTTAAACGCTTCAAAACCTCAAGATATGTCCTTAAAAATGCAAGGTATTACGTAAATGATACAAAATTTATCTGGTGATTCTAAGCTTTTTCTTATCAATATAGTATGGGCTATTATGCTATTTTTTGGAATAATGGGCTTTGTTTTTATTAAAAGCTTAAAAAAAGAAAACGTTGAGAAAAAAGACGAATTTGATTAATATCATTGTTATTTAATTTAGAATAATTATTATCTAATATTAAATTAAAATCTTATTTAGGAGGTAAGAAAGATGTCAGAACACGTTCATGTTGGTATGATGGTACCAGATTTTGAAATGGAAACCTACAATCCAAAAACTGGTTCTTTTGGAAAGTTTAGCTTAGCAGATGCCAAAGCTAACAAAAAATGGACAGTGTTATTTTTCTATCCAGCCGATTATACGTTTGTATGCCCTACAGAGCTAGCAGACCTAAAAAGCATCCAGGATGAGCTTGAAAAAAACGGTGTTGAGCTAATTTCTGTAAGCACGGATACAAAGTACGTACACCTAGCTTGGGCTAGAGATGAAAAGCTCTTAGAGGGTATAAAATTCCAAATGGGCGCAGATCCTACTGGTAAAGTTTCAAAGCTTTTTGCAGTATACGACGAAAATACAGGTTTGGCTTTAAGAGGTACCTTTATCATAAACCCAGAAGGTAAATTGGTAGCATCAGAGGTAAACTTCTATAACGTAGGAAGAAACGCTGATGAGCTATTAAGAAAAATAAAAGCAAACATATACCTTATGAGCCATCCTGATGAAGCATGCCCTGCAAAGTGGCAAGAAGGTGCCAAAACCTTGAAACCTTCAGAAGCATTGGTAGGAAAAGTATACGAAGCGCTAAGCTCTTAATGTGTATAACGCCCCCACAATACTGGGGGCTATCTTCAAAAAATCATAAACAAGTTTGACATCCTGTAGCTTTGGCTAGACCTTGAGGCATATTTTTTATCAAAGCTAACATGAACATAATACTTTGTAGTGTTTGAGGGTCTTTTAACTCTTTTAAGACACCAAATACACTTGGTCTTTGCTATTTCTGTGAAAACTCTTTAGTAGTTTGATTAATAGATTCAAGCAAATAACTACCAATGTTTTGAGCTCTAAGAGAAGTAAAATAATCTATTGTATCCACTACAATAGAAGCAACTCTTTCTAGCATAGAATCAGAAAGGGCATTGCGTATAGTCACCAGAGCCTTTGCCACATCTATAAGGGCTCCCATACCACCGTCTTTAACCAATGTACTTAGCATAGGTATTATAGATTTTAGTTCTGCCATCCTTACCTCATCGGTTAGCTCACCTAGTTCCGCCATAAAAGACACTATTCTTTCTAGCATAGAATCTGTAAAAGCGTTACCTAACACTACCAAAGCATTTGAAAAGCCTATTATAGCATATATAGATTTATTTAGGGTATCTGCGTTTTTGGCTATTTTTTATACCACTTCTACAAGCTGGGAATTTGATATGCAGTCTGTTAACTCTACTATTTTAGACAAATTTACCACTAGCCTTTCTATTATAGTATCTGAAAAAGCGTTGTTTAACGTGTTTATAGCCGATAAAAGCCCAAAAACAGAGTCTAACAATGATTCCAAAATATCAGCGTTTTTAGATAGCTTATCAACTACGCTAAGAAGCTTAGAAGAGGCTATAGCATCTGAAATCTCCGCCAGAGTAGAAACACTACTTATAAGTCTTTCTACCATTGTATCAGTTAACGCATTTGTAGCTACATCCAAAACCTCTTCCATGTCATATCCTCCTTACAATACACCTCTTGCCGTAAGCCAATACATACGGTTATAACCTAACTTCAACCAATGTATCTTCTTAGAATGAGGTATAGGGCTTGGTGGCGTAGTATAGTTAAATGAATATAGGTACCCTTATCAAACCCAGTTTCTATAAAACACATAACTTTACCATCATAATCTCTAGCAGAATGTCCCTCTTTTATCTCAGCTATAAGGTTATCTGCCACTACATCAGATTCAAAGTGAGCCGTGGAACCAGCCTTTGAAATGGGCAAGTTTGTAGTATCTCCAGCCACACATACGTTTTCGTATCCTTCATACTTTAAACTATATCTATTTGTTGGTACCCAACTTTCGTTTGAAATACCAGAATCTATAATAGCTTGTGTCCCTCTATGAGGAGGTATGGTAATAAGCAAATCACATTCAACCGTAAAACCCTCTGCACTATGAACAGCTATAGTACCGTTGTGAGCTTCTGTTTTTTCCATATTAAACAGTGTTTCGTATTTTATACCTCTTCTCTCAAACTCTGGGACACCCCATTGAGCTACAGGCTCTAACGTATGTATTCTACCTATTGGGTATGTATAGTATATTTCTACTTTATCTCTTATACCTTTTTTGTTAAAGTAATCATCTAGCATAAAAATAACCTCAAAAGGAGCCACTGGACACTTATGAGGAACCCCCATAGCTATGGTAATACGCCCTTTTTCAAACTTTCTAAGCTTTTCTCTCAACTCTATTGCGCTTTCTAACGTGTAAAACATATTCCCGTGTTCTTTAAGCCCTGGTATTAGCCCTGGCATAGGTCTTGAGCCTGTAGCTATTACAAGGTAGTCATACTTTAGTTTTTTTACCCTTTTCCGTATGCACTTCACCAGCTTTTGGGTCTATACCCACCACCGTATCATGGTGAAATATAATAGAAGGAGCCAACAAACTCCTTTGGTCTCTTATCAGTTCATCTGGCCTCATTTTATCAAATAGTACATACAAAAATCCCGGTTGATATACATGCTTATCGTCTCTGCTGACCACAGTAATTACAACCTCAGCTTTAGCGAGCTCTTCTTTTAATCCTCTTGTTAAAAGGTTAGCTATTATGCTACACCACCACCCACTATTACAACATGTTTAGCCATGCTATTTACCTCCTCTATTTAAGTTTCTTTACGACTATGGACCAATATCCATTCTTTTCTTCTACGCCAACCATTTCATGACCAACTTTCTTTACCCAATCTGGTATATCTTTTACGGATCCTTTGTCCGTAAAGAGTACTTCTACTATGGTGGTGCCCACAGGGTTTGACTTTATGGCAGCTATAAGCTCCATCAAAGGCCCCCTGGACAAAAGCTTCCTCTTGCATCAATTACCTTATCAGCCATTCAAACCTCCTTATACAAAAAGAATTTTTGCATCTTCAGCCATATCAAGGAATGCTGTTAAGCCTATAACATCATCAAACAAAACTTCTTCTAAGCCTTCCATATTCCACCCTAACACATCCACTGCCATTGAACAAGCGTATATCTTTACATCTTCAAGCATCTTTATTTGTTTAAGGATGTTTATAAAGTTAGGAATATTTTTGGTCAACATAAGTTTTGAAAATTCCCCTTCTGGTATAAACTCTATCTTTTAAATCCTTATTTTTTTGAAAAGCCAAAACTCCGTTCATAGAGATGAAAAATAAAACTTCTCCACCCACAGTGGCATGTATTGAAGCCATCATAGCAGCCAATTGAATTTTTCATGCACTTGGGTAGATATTATGAAAGCAAGCTTTGTCATTTTACTTCCTCCTATCTTTTTAACTGAATTTAATATGTAAGCTTTAACTATTCCATAGATAGTCTTTATACTTAGCAAAATAGATGTTTATAAGCATATATAAGCATATACTAATATAATCAAGCAGATTTTCATTGAAAACAAATGCCTTTATATGTTAATATGTTTAGATGGATTTTAAGTTAAAAGTCCCAGCCTCTATGAGCAACTTAGGAGCTGGTTTTGATACATTTGGCTTGGCGGTAAATCTTTACAATATTTTTCATGTTAAAAGCTCTAATACATTCTTCATATCCTTTGAAGATTTAGATATAAAACCAGAGGAAAATCTTTTTTTAAAAGTTTACAAAAGATGTTTAGAGGCTTTTAAAGAAAAAGAAATTCCAGTAGACATCACAATCAAAACCGAGATTCCTTTTTCAAGGGGATTAGGCAGTAGCAGCAGCGCTATAATAGGTGCTATAAAAATCTTTGACATATTATACAAAAAGGGGCTTTCTTACGATGATATTTTTAAAATAGCCTATGAATTTGAACCACATCCTGACAATCTTGTGCCAGCTTTGGTAGGCGGATTTAACGTATGCTTAAAAGACGATAATCAAACATTTTTTAACAAATTAGACTTTCCAAAAGAGCTAAAAATATTGGCTATAATACCAGATGTAAAAATATCAACAGAAGAAGCAAGGAAAATACTTCCTCAAAAGATAGATATAAAAGATGCAGTTTACAATATCCAAAGGTCAAATTTACTACTTAGTTCTCTTATATCAAAACGTTTTGAGCTTTTAAAAGAAGCTGTAAAAGATAAGATACATCAACCTTACAGAAAAAGCTTAATACCATATTACGACGATATAGAAAACATAGCCTATGACAACGGCGCCTTAGCGGTTTTCATAAGCGGCTCAGGAAGTACCATAGGAGTTTTCACACTAAGAAACGAATGCTTAATATGTAAAAGGGCATCTCTTTTTTTGAGTGCCAAAAATATTAAAAGCTCCTGTAAAATATTGTCTGTAGATAGAGAAGGTGCTAAGATATGTCAGAGTTAAAGAGTTTTTTCTTTGAAAAAGATACCCTTTTTATACTTGATCAGAGGAAATTACCTTTTGAAGAGGTGTATTTTGATGCAAAAAATATAAAAGATGTGGCTTACGCTATAAAAGAGATGCTTGTAAGAGGAGCCCCTGCCATAGGTTGCGTAGCTGCTTATGGATTTATGATGGGTATAAAAGAGGGACTTAGCGTAGATGAGTCTTACAGCATCTTATATCATACAAGGCCTACAGCCGTTAACTTAGTATGGGCTTTAGATAGGATGAAAAAAGCTTACGCCCAAGGAAAAGATCTTCTCCAAGAGGCTAAGAAGATAGAACAAGAGGACGTAGAAACAAATCTAAAGATGGCTAAACACGGAGCATCCTTAATAGCAGGAAAGTCAGTGGTTTTAACCCATTGCAACACAGGAGCTTTAGCCACAGCAGGTATTGGAACAGCTCTTGGCGTTATAAAAGAACTTCACAAACAAGACAAGATAGACTACGTGCTAGTGGATGAGACAAGGCCTTACCTTCAAGGCGCAAGACTTACAGCTTTTGAGCTCTTAAAAGCCAATATACCGTATAAAATAATAGTAGATTCATCAGCACCTTTTATTATATCAAAAGGTATCGTAAAAGCTGTTTTTGTAGGAGCCGATAGGATAGCATCAAACGGAGATACCGCCAACAAAATAGGTACTTTCATGCTTTCTTTGGCTTGTAAAGCTTACAATGTCCCCTTTTACGTAGTAGCTCCCACTTCTACCATAGACTTCAATGCAAAGTCCTTTGAAGACATACCAATAGAAGAGCGCAAAAAAGAAGAAGTCCTAACATGCAAAGGCACATTTATAGCTCCAGAGAATTCTGATGCGATAAACTACTCTTTTGATATAACACCCGCTCAAAACATAAGTGCTATAATAACAGAGAAAGGGGTTGCTTATTATCCTTACAAAGAAAGTTTGCAAAGATTTAAGGAGTAACATATGAATATAGTAGCCATAGGAGGAGGCACCGGATTATCAAGTCTTTTATCCGGTCTTAAAAGGCTTGTAGGGAAAAACGTAAACAATCTTTATGCTATAGTCACTGTGGCAGATAGCGGTGGGAGCACAGGACAGCTAAGAAAGATATACAACATACCAGCCCCCGGAGATATAAGAAATTGCATAGTGGCGTTATCAGAACATGAAGACGTAATGAAAAAGCTTTTTCAACATAGATTAAAAGGTGAAGGACTTGAAAACCACGCTTTTGGAAATCTTTTTCTTACTGCTCTCACAGAAATTACGGGTAGTTTCATAGAAGCTATAAAGCTTACTTCTAAAATTCTTGATACAAGAGGTAGCATCATACCTTCTACCACAGACAGCGTAAGTCTTGTGGCTAAATTTAGCGATGGAATTGTAGTAAAAAACGAAGAAGATATCACAAACTACGGCAAACAAAAAAAAGCACACATCGTAGACATATGGATAGAACCAGAAAATCCCTTTGTACCTATAGAAGCTATAGCCGCCATAGAAAGTGCTGATTTTATCATCTTTGGTCCAGGAAGTTTATACACTAGCATAATACCAAACCTTCTCATCAAAGAAATAAGGGAAAGTGTAAAAAACTCACCGGCTAAAAAAATATTTATATGCAATGTCATGACACAACCAGGAGAAACGGACGACTATACAGCTTATGACCATATTAACATGTTTAGGAAATTTACACAGATAGAATGCATAGATATAGCTATAGTAAACACCAAGATGCCGCCAAACGATGTATTAAAAAAATACATAGCCACAGGACAAGAGCCAGTAGTACCAGATGTAGCAAAAATATCCAAAGAAAATATAGACGTATACGCAGAAGACCTCATAAGCGAAAACATATCCTTCGTAAGACACGACCCTATAAAACTTACAAATTTATTGGAACAGCTTATAGGAAAGTATGTACTATATTGAATTTGATACTGATTTTATACCAAACAAAGAAGCAGATATTTTGGTAATAGGAAGTGGTATAGCTGGGCTTTTTTGCGCTATTACTCTTAAAAACCTAAAACTAAACCCAATACTTATTACAAGGGGCATAGGAAATACCTACTACTCTCAAGGTGGGATAGCTGCTGTAGTATCAAAAGAAGATTCCACAGCATGGCATGTATTAGACACTTTAAGGGCAGGTAGAAATTTAGGAGATGTAAAAAATATAGAGGTCCTTGCCCAAGAGGGACCAAATCGCATAGTGGATTTAGAACTATATGGTGTTAACTTTGACAAAAAAGAAGACGGGACCTTTGAGACCACTATAGAAGGTGGACATTCTTACAAAAGAGTTTTAAAGGTAAAAGATTATACTGGGAAAGCTATATACGAAGCTCTTTTCAAAAAAGCTAAAGAATTGGATATCACCATATTAGAAGGAGAACTGCTGGAGATAATAACCCAAGATAACGCTTTGGTAGGATGTGTAATAGAGCAAAACAATGATCTTGTTTTTTGGAGATCAAAATTTTTGGTATTGGCTACTGGTGGAGCAGCTTCTATGTATTCTCATACATCTAACCCTCTTAAAACAAGAGCAGATGTAATAGGGGTAGCCCTAAGAAGGGGGTTTTTGATAGAAAATCCAGAGTTTATACAGTTCCACCCAACGGTTTTTGAAAACACAAACCTTCTAATATCAGAAGCTGTAAGAGGTGAAGGGGGTATTTTGGTAAATCAAAACAATGAACGCTTCATAAACGAACTAGAACCTCGGGATGTGGTAGCAAGAGCTATATATAAAGAGATATTGAAAGGTAACAAGGTATACCTTGATATGAGAGGTTTAAAAGTAGACATAAAATCAAGATTTCCTACCATATACAACTTTCTTATAGAACACAACGTTGACCCTTACAAAGATTTGGTGCCTATAACACCAGCGGCTCATTATTACATAGGTGGTATAAGAACAGACGAAAATGGAGAGACCACCGTCGACGGAGTTTACGCTATAGGAGAAGTGGCTAGTACAAGGGTGCATGGAGCCAACAGGCTTGCTTCTAATTCACTGTTAGAGGGTGTAGTGTTTGGATATAGGGCTGCTTATTCTATAGCCTTATCAAAAAGAGGTTTTAAGCTTTTAAAAGCCAAAAACCAAAGAAATAGTATAAAAGATATAGATTGCCAAGAGTATTTTGAAAATATAAAAGACATTATGTGGAAATACGCAGGGCTTGAAAGAGATGAAGAGGGGCTTTCCTATGCCATTAAAAAAATAAAGGACATTATAAAAATTTGCACATTGGCAAAACCCACCAAGAAAAATAAAATAATATTTGACGTTGGATTATCAGCCTACGCCACGCTACAAGGGGCTTTAAAAAGAAGAGAAAGTAGGGGTTCTCATTTTAGAAAGGATTTTCCTTACGAAAAAGATGAGTATAGATACAACACAAAAATATGCCTAGAAGAATCGTTGGATAGTATTTTTGATTAACGTATTTTGTCTTTGCTATAAGAAAGTCTTATATC
>JAGDWZ010000026.1:8289-14335 GCA_023269915.1 Hydrogenobaculum sp.
TGGATAGTATTTTTGATTAACGTATTTTGTCTTTGCTATAAGAAAGTCTTATATCTACAAAATGTTTATAACATTATAATTATATTGTTAGACTATATAGGAGGTTTTGTATGAATAAAGTCCTTTTGAATGCCTTAACCACCCAAAAAGAAAGCCCAGAATACCTTGAAATAAGCATGGCCGCCGCTATGACACTAGGTCTGGTGCCAGGCACATTCTATAGAAATGCAAAACTAAGTTGTATAAATACGCTTCTTACATATCCATCTGGTTGCCATGCCAATTGCGCATATTGTGGATTACAAAAAGCCAGAGAAGAAGAGTTCTCTAAAAGAAACTTTATAAGGGTAGAGTGGCCTACGGTAAAATTGGATGACATATTAGAAAGGGCGAAACAAGTTGGACACGTGGAAAGGCTATGCATAGCTCAAATAACACATCCTCGATCTATAAGAGACACTAAAGTAGTTTTAGAAAAGGTGTTGCATGAACTTGGAGATAAAATATTTGTATCGCTCCTTATAAACGCTACTGGTACTAGATACCAAGACATAGAAGATTATAAAAGGCTTGGGGCAGACACTGTTACAGTAGCTCTTGATTGCGCAACGCCAGAGCTTTTTGAGAAAATAAGAGGCAAACCTTTAAACAGCCCTCACAAATTTGACTATTTCTGGAAAGTGTTAGAATGGTCGGCCGAGGTAATGGGAGATGGCTTTGCAGGATGTCATTTAGTGGTAGGCTTAGGTGAAACAGAGCAAGAGATGATAGAGCGTATTCAAAAGGTCAGAGATTTAGGCGCTAGAACACACTTATTCTCTTTCTGGCCAGAAGAAGGCTCTTTGATGGAAAATGAAAAACCTTGTCCAGCTCCTCAATATAGAAGAGTCCAAATGGCAAGGTATATAATAGACAACGAATACGGTAGATATGAAGACATGAAATTTAACGAAAAAGGTCAAGTTATAGATTTTGGTATAAAGAAAGAGCTCTTCGAAGAACTTTTCTACAGCGGAAAGCCTTTCATGACAGCAGGGTGCAGAGGTAAAACTACAGAAGTGGCTTGCAATAGACCCTTTGGAGATAGTTCGCCTACAAATCTAAGAAGTTTCCCATTCCAGCCCAATAGGTCAGATTTGAATAGCATTAGAGAACAAATATTTGATTACGATATGGAAAGAGCGTATCCCGACATACTGCATCCAAGCACTGGTAGATATTTTTAACTTGGCAAAATCTAAAAACCCAGGAGGCTATTATGCCTCCTTTTACATTGACTTATAAAGTTGTTTTTATAAATTTATTTCTATGAAGAAGGTTTTATGGCTTTTAATACTAATTAACATATCTTTTGCAGTACGTATAAGAGATATAGTAACCTTTGAAGGCAATAGAAGCAACGTATTAATAGGATATGGCATAGTAAGCGGTTTAAATGGTACTGGTGATAGCAAAGCTACCATATTTACAGTAGATTCATTGGTAAATGTGCTCTCTCGGATGGGTATAAATTTTACACAAGCTCAAATCAATCAAATGACCACTAAAAATGTGGCTGCAGTAATGGTAACCGCCAAGGTTCCACCTTACGCAAAGGCTGGCACTCCTTTAAATGTGACAGTTTCGTCTATCGGTGATGCTAAAAGCCTACAAGGTGGTGTGCTTTTAATGACTCCTTTAAAAGGACCAGATGGTAGAGTTTACGCTTTAGCCCAAGGTCAAGTTGTTGTTCCGTCCGCGGGAGGTAATGCCACAAACCAAAATTTAAACAGCGGTTATATACCAGACGGCGCCACTTTGGAAAGAAGCTTACCTTTTACCATGCCAAAAAATTATATAGATTTATACTTAAACTATCCTAGCTTTAACACGGCCAATGCTATACAAGACGCTATAAACAACAAATTTGGATATGGAACAGCGGTGGCCATAGATAGCGATACAGTAAGGGTGAAGTTGCCTCCTTACAACGCTGTTGATTTTCTATCTATGATAGGGGATTTAAACGTGCACGTCCACAATCCCTCTAAAATCGTGATAGACAGTAGGACCGGTACAATAGTAATGGGCGGAGACATAAGGATATCTCCTGTGGCTGTGGCTTCTGGTAATATATCAGTAGAGGTAAGACAAGCCCCAGCAAATCCCCAACAAGCAAATAAAACCACGAAAAAAGGAAAAAAATACAGTGTATTCTTTGTAAAAGCTCCAACGTTAAGACAATTAGTTAGCTCTTTAAACAGTGTTGGTGCTACACCCACAGATATTATTAATATCATACAAGCTATGGCAGCTCAAGGTGCCATTCACGCAAAAGTAGAGGTAGAATAAAGGAGTAGATTATGTCAGATTTTAAGCCAAACTACATCAACCCAAACTATTTACTTCCACCGGACAACTTTGCAAATGAATTTTCACACCTAAACAACAAAGAGAAGATAAAAAAAGCTTCAGAACAGTTTGAAGCATTTTTTTTGGAAGAGATTTTAAAAGAGGCTTACAAGTCCTTTAACACTTCTAACGATTTTCAAGAAAACACTTATCAGGATATGTTTTTCCAAAATATTGCAAAGGTGCTAAGCGAAGCTGGGGGCGTTGGTTTCGGAAAATTTATAGAAAAAGCCGTAGAACAAGAAATAAAAGATCTGCATCAAACTAACTTGTTAAACCAAGAAAAGGGCAACAAGATAAATGGCAAAGCTTAAAGACTATTATGCTATATTAGGCATAAGAAAAGATGCTTCAGAACAAGAGATAAAAGCAGCTTATAGAAAACTCGCCAAGGAATACCATCCGGATGTAAACAAGGATTATGAAGAGCTTTTTAAAGAGATAAACGAAGCCTACAGCGTCCTAAGTGATAAAGAAAAAAGAGAAGAATACGATAACCTTCTTATAAACCCTGACGAAAACAAAATAAGAAACTTTACAGAGTATATCCAAGAATTTATAAACTCTATATTTAACGGTGAAAGAGAACAAAAACCTAAAAAAGGTGAGGATATAAGGCTAAAGTTGTTTCTTAGCATAGAAGAGGCTTATCTTGGCACTTCAAAGGAAATAGAATACGAAAAATGGATACCGTGTCCAGAATGCAACGCAAAAGGTTATATAGGAGAGCCAGACAAAGTAAAATGTGAAGCTTGTGAAGGGACAGGTAAAAGAGTAAGCGGTATATTTTCTTTTCCAAGACCTTGCTCGGTTTGTAGAGGAAAAGGATACATTATTAAAAACACATGTAGTACATGTCTTGGCAGGAAAAGAATAGCTAAAAAATCAAAATTAATAGTCCAAATACCACCTCAGACCAACGATGGTGATGTATTAAAAGTGGTTGGTAAAGGTCATGCTGGTTTTGGCAATAAAGAACCAGGCGATTTGTATCTAAGGGTCTTTATTCAAGACCATGAGATTTACAAAAAGGTTGGTAACGATATACACGTTGAGCTTCCAATAAGCTATGCAGATGCCGTATTAGGAGCAAACATAAAATTTAAATGGATAGACGGAAAAGATTTGGATGTTTTTATACAACCTGGCGCCGAGTGTGGCTCTCAAAAAGTATTACCAGGCCTTGGCTTTCACAACGGTAACCTTATTTTTCACATTAAAATCCAAATACCAAAACAATTGTCTAAAAAACAACAAAAGTTAATAGAAGAGCTAAGAAAATTAGAACACGAAGAAGATAGCAAATCTATAATAGGTATAGTGAAAAATATATTGCAAAGATAACTATTTCCAAAGGACCTTTTCTTTTGATTTATAACACTCGTACAAAAAAGCGTATTTCATAAATACGTAAAACATCCCAGAAAAAGCTATTATAAGACCTTTTACACCTTCTTTGTATCCGGCTTTTAATATAAAAAATTTAAAGAATATCCAAAGTGGATTTATTATAAGGTTGTAAAAATGAAAAGGTTTGTTGTTTTTGCAGAGTATATCAGCGCTAATCTTTGCATACTTTAACGTCCTTTCAAACTGGTCTTTTAAACTTTTAAAAGAATAATGGTTTAGATAACCATTTAGCTCATATATTTTATCGCTACTGCATAATACTGTTTCGTGAAGCTCACCAGTATATTTACATACATCTTTTTTGAAAACCCTTATTAACCTTTCATCATTCCATATATGTTTTAAAAAATCACCCATATAAAAAGCCCTTCTTTTTACTATACCTACCTCATACGAAGAATTGAGAAATTCTATCAAAGAGCTTTTAAGCTCTGGAGCAAGCTCTTCATCTGCATCTAGCACAAAGACCATATCGTTTTTGGCTTTTGATATACCAAAATTTACTTGCAAAGGGTAGTTAGTCCATTCGTTGAATATCACCTTAGCGCCTAAGGAGTTGGCAATCTCAACAGTTTTATCTTCTGAACCAGAGTCTATCACAAGTATCTCATCCGCTACATCTTTTATACTATCTATAGCTCTTTTTATATTTTTTTCTTCGTTTTTTGTAAGTATGACAAAAGATATTTTACGAGCCGACAAACTCATGAGACCATTTTCCTATGGACCCGGCTCCCATAAACACAATAACGCTGTCTTTAAAAGATGACAATCTATCAAAAAGCTCTTCTTTAGAAGGAATATAAATACAGTCATTTTTGGATACTTTTTCAACCATATCCAAAGAAGAAATGCCAAAAGTATTTTCCTCAGAAGCTCCATATATATCCATTAAAAGCACTTTATCCAACTTCTTGAAAAGCTCCACAAACTCATCCATTAGATAATAAGTTCTAGAATACCTATGCGGTTGGAACACCACCACTATGTCTTTGTTGTTATGCTTTAGTTTCAAAGCCTCATACACGCTTTTTATCTCTGTAGGATGATGCCCATAATCATCGTAAATAAGATTTCCATTTTTTTCACCTACAAACTCTATTCTTCTTTTGGCATTTTTAAAACTTCTAAGAGCTTCTCTTATAATAGGTTGCTCTATCTCCATGAGCGTTGAAACCGCTATAGCTCCAAGGGCGTTGTAAACGTTGTGTATGCCTGGTATTTGAAGTTCTATATTGTTCAATTTGATACCCTTGTAAAATACGTCAAAAGCTGTAAGCGTTGGTAATACTCTTATATTCTTTGCCTGAAAATCCCCAGACTCTATTCCATAGGTTATAACTTTTTTATGGATTTTAGAAATAATAGATTTTACACCCGCATCGTCTATATTTATTACAGATGCTCCATAAAAAGGAACGTTGTTTATAAATTGTGTAAACGCTTCTTTTATGTCTTCATAATCTTTGTAGTATCCAATATGCTCTTTGTCTATATTTGTTACTACGTTAATGACAGAGTTTAGTTTTAAAAAAGAGCCGTCAGATTCATCGGCTTCTGATATTAGAATCTCACTTTGCCCAAGCACAGCGTTTGAACCAAAAGTTTGTAGTATACCACCTATCAATACTGTAGGGTCAAGCCCAGCCACATGCGATATATGAGATATCATAGATGTAGTTGTGGTTTTACCATGAGAACCAGATATAGCAATACCTTCTTTCATTCTAAAAAGGTCAGCAAGCATATCACCTCTTGATATTACATGAAGACCAAGTTCTTTAGCTTTCAACAGTTCTTCGTTTGCGTTGGATATAGCTGAAGAATACACTACAACCTCTTTACCTATGACATTTTTAGCATCATGTCCTATATATATTTCAGCGCCTTTTCTTCTTAGTTCTTCTATAACATCGTTTTCTCTAACATCAGACCCAGATACCTCATAACCCATATCAATAAGTATTTTGGCTATACCGCTCATTCCAATACCACCAATGCCTATAAAATGAAATTTTCTAAATTTTTCCCTAAACATGATGGTTATTATTATAACATCTACGACACTTTGTATAAAGATATTAAAATAAAATAGCTTTTATATGTTATAATATTTGACATGTTAGGTATATACAACTATCCAAAAGTTATAAACAAGGCGGAGGACAAACCATTAGAGATATGCATGCCAAAAAACTACTCTTTTAGTAGGGATTTTACAATAGTCCCGGTTGGCATGTCGGAG
>JAGDWZ010000021.1:0-2224 GCA_023269915.1 Hydrogenobaculum sp.
AACGAAGGAGACTAACCATGAAAAAACTTTTACTTGCTATGAGCCTTTTTACCGCTGTTGGGTTTACCCATGAAACGCCTTGGGGATGGGATATAAAACCTGCTGGGAAATATGTTTATACGTATAACTTTCCAACAAATGTGGTAGTATCAAAACATCATATATTTGTACTCACAAACGGAGCTACGTCCTATCAGACTATTACTATGTACGATAAGAATTTACATGAGCTTTTTCAAGTAAAAGCTTGGAAGGATGAGGTGAGCCCGTCAAAAGAACCAAATTATCTATTTTTGCCCTATCAGAGCTTTTATCAAGGTATGTATTACAAAAACCACAAGCTTTATGTGGCAGGTGGATTTTCTGATAACATCTTAGTATTTGATGTTTATCCTAAAAGCCTAAAATTGGATAAAAAGATATACCTTAAATATAAACCTTTTCCAAAAAACCAATATCCTTATATCTATCAGGGCTTTAGATACGATTTGAGACATTTTTATCCTGATGCTGTGGTAAAAGGTAATAAATACATATATGCCACTGGACTTTTATCAAACGCTTTAGCCAGAATAGAAGATAATAAAAAAATTGATTATCTAAACGTAGGGGCTTATCCTTACTCTATAGCTTTATCTCCAAAATACATATTTGTAAGTCTTTGGGGAGACAACGCTGTTGCAGTGATAGACAGAAAACACTTTATATCTGTTAAAAAAATATACGTAGGTAGAAAGTTGAACAGATTTAGCAAATCAGCCGGCGTTCACCCCACAAACCTTTATTATAAAGATGGTAAGCTTTTTGTAAGCTTAGCAAACAGCGGCAACATAGCCATCATAGACACTAAACATCTTAAAGTTTCTGGCTTTTTAGAGGATAAACTATTTAAAAATCAAGAACCAGGGGCTTATCCAAACAGCCTTTATGTAAAAGGTGGAAAACTTTTTGTATCAAACGCTGGCACAAACTCTATAAATATTTTTGATGTTAAAAGCAAAAAATTGATAGGGGCTATACCAACCGGATGGTATCCAAGCGCCATGAGCGTCGGAGACAAAAATATATATGTAGTATCTGCAAAAGGCATGGGCTCTTTTCCAAATACAAAGTATCAGTGGATTGGTATTTTGATGCCTGGTATTTTACAGAAAGTTTCCTTAGAAGACGTTGATAAGAATATTTCAAATTATACAAAAGACGTATTTAAATACGATAAGTTTGATAGCATAAAAAATCAAGAGCGCATTGTAAAGCTTTTAAGAAAACACATAAAGTATGTAGTTTTTATACTAAGAGAAAACAAGACTTTTGATGAGGATTTTGGTACTTACAAAAGAGCTGATGACAAGTCTGCCACGATTCAGTGGGCTGACCCAAACTTAGCCTTATACACCAAAAAAGAACTTCCAAATTTGTTTAATTTTGCTGATCACTATGCTCTTATGGCAAACTTTTACGCCGACGGCGAAGTGACAGCCCAAGGTCATCAGTGGACCACTGGGGCAAACGTATCTGATTTTGTAGAAAGAACGTGGCAAGAGTATTATTCTGGAAGGGGGCTAGCTGAAAACCCTGGATGGACAGAAGCTTTAACCTTTGGATACGCTACAGGTTGGGGTGGTATACCAAACGGAGTAGATAATCCCTTTGCCATATACGAAAATCTTAGCAAATTAGGAAAGTGGTCAAACCCTTGGATATCTTATCCTTACAAACTATACCTCTTCAACAACCTACTCAAGCATAATATATCCTTTGAAGATTTTGGTGAATTTGTCTCAAGAGATAGATGGGGTAACATACCAAAAGCCATGAAACCTCATATAGCATATTCCTTTCCAGGTTGGAACAGATTCATACTAGACACTTACAGAGCAAAAGCAGCTATAAAGTGGTTTAAAACTCACAATATGCCAAGATTTTCTTACATATGGCTTCCAGATGACCACACCGCAGGACTTCATCCTTGCTACTATACACCTCAATACTATGTAGCCAACAACGACTATGCCACAGCTAAGATTATAGAGTATCTATCTCACACTCCTTACTGGAAGCATATGGCTATATTTATAACTGAAGACGATGCCCAATCTGGAGCAGATCATATAGATGCTCATAGGACTTTTGCCTTAATTATAAGCCCATGGGTAAAACCTGGGTATATATCTACAAAACACTATTCTCAGATAAGCATAGTAAAAACCATTGAAGAAATCCT
>JAGDWZ010000021.1:2324-8499 GCA_023269915.1 Hydrogenobaculum sp.
TATTGCAACAACTATACGCTTTTAAGAAGAGAAGCAGGTTTAAAAGGTGAGTATGTAAACAAAGAATGGCTTAAAAAGCATATGAAAGAGGATTCTAAAAATAGTTCTTACATACCATCCCCTAAAAACCTATATACACCAACATCTTTATTAAAAGTATCTGGTTTTGAACAGTTCAAACAAACAGCTATAGCCACCAAAGGCTACATTGGATACAAAAAGATGCTTAGCTACATAAAACGCCTTGCAAACAAAGAACATAAAAGCATCTGGGCTTTTATAAGTAACTGATATATATCATATAATAAATTAAAAAAATTAACGGAATCTTAACAAAAGACGGTTAAGATAAAAGGTATGAAAGAGGTGCAAATAGTAAGTGCAAAAGAGGGCAGGATAAGACTAAAGGTAAACAAGGTTTACCACGGTATAGTGTATGAGCTATTAAGAAAAACGTTGAAAGACGAAGAGATTGTATCTAAGCCCTACACCGATAGCATTCTAATAAGCTGCTGCAAAGACGAAAATACCTTGCCATTAATAAAAAAAGTATTAAAAGAAAATGGTTTTAAAGTAGAGACAAAAGGCAATGAGATAAATTTACTATTTGCCTTCCAGCTAATGTTAAATGTAGGAGGGGGACTGGAGGGCATTGCTTTTAACGTAGCTAAGGACATTGTATTAGATAGGGTTGGATTAGGAGCTATATCTTACTTTGTATGAAAATAGAAGATATTTCATTTTCACATCATAGAATAAGAATAAAAGGAAACGTGGTTTACAACGAGGCTTTTATAAAAGTTTTAAAAGAACTTTTTGGTGAAGAAAACGTATATATAAACTATCACACCAAAAGCATCAAAATAGAATCTGAAGAAATACTATATCATGACGAGTTTCAAGAGTTTTTAGAAAAGCAAGATATAAAACCGTTTGGTGAAACAGTTTGCCTTACAGATATTCATCCTTTTATATCTAGGACTATAAAATCAGATATTTTGAAGCTTTTTTTATACACCGTTGATTATGGTTTTAGAATAGGTGCTGTTAGATTTATATGGGTAAATTGGCTGTTTAATAAACTTGTAATAAAATTTTTATAGGAGGTATATATGTTTGAAAATCTTATTGGATGTTTCTCGAGAAGGTACTTTACCTGGGGACTTGGCACCGTAGCGGCCATTTATGTACTTGGAAAAGCTTTGGAAGAGTTTAAGCCAGTTTTAGTGGGGGTTACGAAAGAGGGTATCAGCTTCGGACAATGGCTAAACGCTTCTTTAGAAGCCAAAAAAGAAGTGGTAGAAGATATAGTCCATGAAGCAAGATCAGAGCTTAAAAAAGAAATAGAACTAAAGATAACGCTTTTACAAAAACAGCAAGAGCTTTTAGAAAAGCTAAAATCATCTTTATAAGGAGGAACAAATATGTGGTCAAAGTTAGGTGATATGATTTGTAGCAAGTACACATCTTTTGGACTTGGAATGTTTGCTGGTGTTTTTGGCTTTTATATGATACATAAGATATCTGAACATCAAGAACTAATGAGAGTGCAAGAAGAGATAAACGAGCTTATGAATAGGCTAAATCAAAAAACATTGCCACCTTCACAAGAAC
The DNA here is from genome assembly GCA_023269915.1 of Hydrogenobaculum sp. Classification (GTDB taxonomy): domain Bacteria; phylum Aquificota; class Aquificia; order Aquificales; family Aquificaceae; genus Hydrogenobaculum. Next base: position 3,939 of record JAGDWZ010000021.1, read on the forward strand.
AGCAGTCATGAAAACCCTTATAGTAAAACACAAAACTTACGGTAGGATAAGGGTAAATTCTTTTTACCTTAAGTATTTAGATGTTTCAAAAGAGACCATAGAAGATTTTATAAAATCTCAAGACGGCATATTAGACGTCAAGCTAAACAAAGCCACTGGTAGTTTATCCATATCTTACGACCCAAACAAGATATACATAGAAGAATTTTTGGAACTCATAAACAATACACCTATCGATGTAATACTTGGCATATTAAAATCTCACAAAACAAAACCAAAGACAAAGAATGAGGAACCCTCTAAGTTAAGAATGGTGATGGGGGCTTTGGGAGGAGTGCTTTCTTTAACACCGGTATTGCCAAATCCGCTGGTAAAAACGCTTGCTATATTAGGTTCTATACCATCTTTTAAAAGCGCTTTTTCAAACCTTTTGAAAGGCAAGTTGTCTTATCAGCTTTTAGATTCGTTGGCCCTTGGTATAACCATCCAAAGAAACATGCTTTTGTCTTCAAACATAATGAACTTTTTCATAGGACTTGGAGATTATCTTGAAGACAAGCTAAACCAAAAAGCTAGAGCTTCTATAGAAGACCTTTTAAACGTAGATGGAGAAACCGCTTATATAGAAAAAGATGGCGCAAAGATAGAAGTGCCCATAGAAGAGATATCTATAGGAGATATAGTGGTGGTTTATGCTGGTGGTAGAATACCAGTAGACGGCGTGGTGGCAGAAGGTAAAGCGGTTGTAAACGAGTCTATATTGACTGGAGAAGATAAACCTGTTTTAAAAGATGTAGGCTCCAAGGTATATGCTGGTACAAACGTTGTGGATGGAAAAATCTATATAAGGGTAGAACAAAAAGGCGCAGATACCATAATCTCAAAAATCGCCTACATGGTAGAGTCTTACATGGATCAAAAACCGGGCGTTTACGATAGATTTAACAAACTAGCTGATGCTACTGTATTACCAATCCTAACAATAGGTATAGCAAATCAGCTTATAACCAGAAACCTAGCCAAAACCTCCAGCATCTTAACAATAGACTACAACACCAATTTGAGAGTCTCTATACCAATAGCTGTAGCTTCTTCAATATCAAAAGCATCAAACCATGGGGTTCTCATAAAAGGCGGTAGGTCTTTGGAAGAGCTTTCAAAAATAAACTGCATAGTCATGGACAAAACCGGTACCATAACCAAAGGAGAACCAATTATTACAGATATAATACCGTTAGAAGAGAGTTTATCAGAAGAAGAGCTTTTGAAATTAGCTGCCTCCTTAGAGCAAAGGTTAAAACACCCTATAGCTGATGCTATAGTAAATATGGCGAAAGAAAAAGGGCTTGAGCTCTACGAAAGAGAGGATTCTGATTACGATATAGGTCTTGGTATTTCAGCAAAATTAAACGACGAAGACTACAAACTCGGTTCATCAAGGTATATGGCCAATCACAAAATAGCTATACCAAAACATGTAAAAGATATGGTTAGCAAAAAACACGATGAAGGCAAGACAGTCTTATACCTTGCCAAAGGTAAAAAAATATTAGGTTTGATAGCTTTTAAAGATACCATAAGAGAAGAGGCCAAAGAGGTTATAAAAAAGCTAAACAATATGAATATAAAAATCGTCATGCTAACTGGAGACAACGAAGAAGTGGCTCAAGCTATTGCAAAAGAGGTTGGTATAAATGAGTTTAGAGCAAGGGTATCTCCAGAAGAAAAAGCCAAGTACGTAGAACAACTTAAAAAAGAAGGCTTCAAAGTAGCTATGGTAGGAGACGGGGTCAATGACTCTGTGGCACTCTCAGCAGCCGATGTTGGCATAGCTATGGGGGACGGTTCTCAAGTAGCTATAGATGTGGCGGACGTAGTGCTTGTAAAAGAAGACTTAAATCTCATATACAAAGCCATAAAACTTTCCAAAGATACCATGAAAGTGGTAAACAACAACATAAAATTTAACTTTGCTATAAACACACTGGGTATGGCAATAGGCTTATTTGGTTCCGGCAACCCAGCTTTTTCTGTAGTGATAAACAACGGCTCTACTATACTATCAGCTTTGTACTCTATAACGCCGGATATAAAAGATGGATGAGAAAAATCTTGGTAGAGGACTTTATTTTGTATTTGTCATAACATTTTTGGATTTTCTTTTAGAAGTATATTACGGATACGCTTTCAATAGCTTAGCTTTACTTTCTGACGCAGTATATATGTTTATGGACTTATCCGGTCAAGCTTTGGCAATATTTGCTATGTATCTATCCAAAAAGCCTCCAAACCCAAAAAGGACTTTCGGATACTACAGGGTTGAAATACTTTCGGCTTTGTTTAACGGTATCACAGCTGGTTTTTTCTTAATAATGATATTTTTACACGCTTTTAAAAGGCTCTTACATCCAGAATATGTAAACGCTGGTGGTGTTTTGTGGATATCTATATTGGGGCTTATAGTAAATATAATTGGCATTGTGATACTTTATTTCGGTTCAAAACAAAGCCTCAACATAGCCGGTGCTTTTTTGAGGGTCTTAATGGATGGGCTTAGCTCTGTAGGCGTTATAGCATCATCTATTCTTATAGAACTTACTGGAAACTACATATTTGACCCTATAATGAGTATACTAGTGGGACTAAGCGTGATATATCCCATTTATAAGGTTTTATCAAAATCTATAGACATTTTGATGGAATCTTCTCCGGAGTATGTTAATTTAGAAGAGCTTGAAAGTTTTATAAGAAAACACTTTCCAGAGATCATGATAAAATCTATACACGTTTGGAGCCTTGTACCCGGCAAAAATATAATGTATGCAAGGCTGAGAGAGCAAGATTTAGAAGCTTTAGAAAACACGCCTTTAAAAGAGGTAAGGGAAAAGATAAGAACCATGAAGAAAGAGCTAAAAGAAAAGTTTGGTTTTGAAAGAGTGGTAATAGAGCTTTACTAAAAGCTTAGGAGGGTCGCCATGATAGGAGTGCTATCTAAAAAGACATACGGGTTTAGGTTAAAAGCTTTTAAACAAAAAATTAACTTTACTTTTGAAGTAGGTAACTTCACAGTAAAAACGGTGCAAAATCATAAAGAGCTAAAAAAAGCCTTAGAATTAAGACACAATGTATTTTACAAAGAGTTGTTAAATAAAAATAGATTTTTAAAACTAGATATAGATAGTTTTGATTTTATAGCAGATCATATAATTATAATAGATAATAAAACACAAAATGTAGTTGGTACTTATAGAATTATAGCTTCTAGTTTCAGCGAAAAGTTCTATTCAGAAACAGAATTTGATATTTCCAGTATAAAGCTTTTAAAAGCTGAAAAACTAGAGATTGGAAGGGCTAGCGTCCATAAAGACTATAGGAACGGTGTTATAATAGCGCTTCTTTGGAAGGGCATAGCTTATTACGCCAAGACAATCGATGCTAAATATGTATTTGGGTGTTCTAGCATTAAGACAGAAAACTTGTTAGAGATAGTACTTGCCTACAAATATCTAAAGCAGTTTGAAAATAAGATGGTATTCCCGTTGCCAGATTTTCGCATAAAAAACTTTGAAAACTATGTAAAAACGCTTGACAATATAAATATAGATGTAAACAGTCTAAAAGCTTTTGTGCCCTCTCTTATTCAAAGCTATTTAAAAGCTGGTGCCATGATATGTGGTGAGCCTGCTTTTGACAAGCATTTTAAATGTGCTGATTTTATAACACTTCTCGACGCTGACAATCTTAATATATCTTTCGATAGAAGATTTAAATCATAGATTAATAATATAAAATAGCGTTAAGCTATATCTATTGGAGGTAATATTATGAACGTATTCTTAGATATTTTTAGTTTTGCTTTGTTTTTTGGTGTCCTCACCTTCGTTTCTCCTTTTTTGGGTAAATATATGGCAGATATATTTGAAGGCAATATATACAAATTTTTAAAACCTATAAGGTATTTAGAAAAGGCAATATACAAAATACTTGGTATAGATGAATCCAAAGAGATGAATTGGAAAGAGTATCTTTATGCTTTGCTGTCTTTCAACTTCTTGGGATTCTTGGTGCTTTTTTTTACGCTTTTATTTCAAAAATACCTTCCGTTAAATCAGTACAACATACCAAACATGAGTTGGGACTTGGCTTTTAATACAGCTGTAAGCTTTGTTACAAACACAAACTGGCAGGCTTATGCAGGAGAAACCCAAGCTACATACTTTTCTCAAATGACTGGTCTTGCTCTTCAAAACTTTTTATCGGCTGCTAGCGGTATAGTGGTAGCTTTGGTACTAATAAGGGCTTTTGCTAGGAAAAACACCATATATCTTGGAAACTTCTTTGTAGACTTTACAAGGACGATTTTATATGTGCTTTTACCACTATCTTTTTTTAGCGCTTTGTTTTTGGTATCTCAAGGAGTCATACAAAACTTCTCTCATTATAAAAGCATAGAACTTTTAGAAGCTTATAAAAACGGTAAAGATGTAATTACACACCAAATACTTCCTATGGGTCCAGTGGCTTCCCAGGAAGCCATAAAGCTTTTGGGAACCAACGGTGG
>JAGDWZ010000021.1:8599-13894 GCA_023269915.1 Hydrogenobaculum sp.
TAGGGAAAGAGCTTAGGTTTGGCATGGGTGGGACTATGCTATTTTCAAGCATTACTACAGGCGTTTCCTGCGGTGCTGTAAATGCTATGTTTGATTCTTTTACACCTTTAGGCGGTCTTATACCAATGTCTTTAATATCTTTAGGAGAGATAATATTTGGTGGTGTGGGTTCTGGACTTTACGGAATGCTTGCTATGGTTATTATAGCTGTTTTTGTGGCTGGACTTATGATAGGAAGGACTCCAGAATATCTAAACAAAAAAATTGAAGCAAAGGAAATGTGGTCATCCGTTATCATAGCGTTGGTAGCTGGCGTCATATCTCTACTTCTTACTACGTTGGCCCTTTATACTAAATGGGGTCTATCATCTATTTCAAATCCTGGACCGCATGGGCTTAGCGAAGTTTTATACGCTTACATATCAGCTTCTAACAACAACGGTAGTGCTTTTGCGGGGTTAAACGCAAACACAGTTTTCTACAACATAACCACCGGTTTAGCAATGTTGATAGGTAGATTTGTGCCTATAATAGCTGTATTCTATATGGCATCCTCTTTGTCGCTTAAGAAACATATACCGCCAAGCCCCGGTACACTTCCTACCCACACGCTAGTGTTTGGTGTTTGGCTTATTTTCATTATTATAGTAGTGGGTGCTCTTACATTCTTACCAGCTTTTTCATTGGGACCTATTCTTGAGCATATGCTTATGCTAAAAGGAGTTACATTATGAAGAAAAAAGAGCTTAGCATCTTTGATAAGAAAATTCTAGAAGAGGCTTTTATAAACTCTATAAAAAAACTAAACCCCTTAGAGCTTTTAAGAAATCCAGTAATGCTATCGGTAGAAATAGGAAGCGTAATTACTACTCTAAACTTTTTTTACGATTTAACCACTCACAACAAACATGCTTGGTTTAGCGGTAACGTAAGCTTATGGCTTTGGCTTACAGTACTCTTTTCTAATTTTGCAGAATCCATAGCAGAATCTCGTGGTAAAGCAAGGGCTCAGTCTCTTAGAGAAGCTAAATCAAATCTTTTTGCTAAAAAGCTAAAAAACAAAGACGATAAAACATATGAGCAAGTCCCTGCTTCTTCTCTTAAAAAAGGAGACTTATTCTTACTTGAAAAAGACGATATTATACCTATAGATGGGGAGCTGATAGAAGGGGTGTTGCTCGTAAACGAATCCGCCGTTACTGGTGAATCAGCACCCGTTATAAGAGAGTTTGGCACTGACAAATCTTCCGTAACAGCAGGAACTAAAGTTGTATCTGGGACTGGAGTAGCGGTTGCAAGCGTAAACCCAGGTGAAACTTTTATAGATAAAATGATATCCTTAGTAGAAGGTGCTAAAAGAAGAAAAACACCAAACGAAATAGCTCTTGATATCTTGATAATATCCCTTACGGTGGTATTCTTGGTGGTAGTTATAAACTTTAGAGCTCTTTCTTATTACAGCGTATATTCTACTCATAAGGGAAGCATAGTATCTTTAGTGGTGCTTGTAGCGTTGTTTGTATGCTTGGCACCAACCACTATAGCGGCTCTTTTACCGGCCATAGGTATAGCCGGAATGGATAGGCTTTTTAGAAAAAATATAATAGCTCTTTCTGGTAGGGCTATAGAAGCCGCCGGAGATGCAAACGTATTGTTTCTTGACAAAACAGGCACTATCACCTACGGAGATAGACAAGCGTATAAACTTATCCCAGTGGAAGGAGTTTCTGAAGAAGAGCTTGCAAAGGTAGCCCATATAGCTTCTATAGGAGATAGCACCGCTGAAGGTAAAAGTATTTTTGCTTTTACAAAAGAAAAGTATAATATATCAGCAGATATAAAAGATTACAAGGTTATAGAATTCAACGCTTCAACTAGGATAAGCGGTGTGGACGTAGGCAACGATCAATATAGAAAAGGTTCTAGCGATGCTATAGAAAAGTATATATCAAGTTTAGGCGGGGTTATACCAAAAAATTTGGATAGAATAGTTGAAGAAGTGGCAAAAGAAGGCGGTACCCCTTTGGTGGTAGCTAAAAATGACAAAATATACGGCGTAGTCTATCTAAAAGACATAATAAAACCTGGTATAAAAGAAAAATTTAAAGAACTAAGAAGAGCTGGTATAAAAACTGTTATGATAACGGGGGACAACCCACTTACGGCAGCCACCATAGCAGCCGAAGCCGGTGTGGATGACTTTTTAGCCCAAGCAAAACCAGAAGACAAATTAAGGCTCATAAAGAAATATCAAGAAGAAGGATACATGGTTGCTATGACAGGGGATGGTACCAACGACGCTCCGGCCCTAGCTCAAGCTGATGTTGCAGTGGCTATGAATTCCGGGACTCAAGCCGCCAAAGATGCTGCCAACATAATAGATCTCGACAACGACCCGTCTAAACTTATAGAAGTGGTAGAAGTTGGCAAAGAAATTCTTATAACAAGAGGGGCTATCACCACGTTTAGTATAGCAAACGACATTTCAAAATACTTTGTTATAATACCAGCCGCCGTTAGTAAAAGCTATCCAGAGCTAAATATATTAAACATATTACACCTTGAAAATCCTTATATAGCAATCTTATCAGCGGTTATATTTAACGCGGTGGTAATACCGATGCTTATACCTTTAGCATTAAAGGGTGTTAAATATAGGCCCATAGACGCCCAGACACTGTTGGTAAGAAATTTAAGCATATACGGTATAGGCGGTGTTTTATTCCCGTTTTTTGGGATTTTGATTATATACTGGATTTGTGAAATTATTTGGAGAGTGTTATGAGTGCTAAAAGCTTTAAAAACGTATTTTTGCTTTTTGCAATATTCTTTGTCTTACTAGGCATTTTATATCCTATAGCAGTTACTGGAGTAGCAAAACTAATATTCCCTTATCAAGCTTCTGGAAGCCTGTACGAGCTAGATGGTAAAATAGTAGGCTCTAAGCTTATATGTCAACCTGTATCTGACCCTGCTCTTTTCTGGCCAAGACCATCTTCTACAGCTTCTTATCCTTGCAATCCGCTTAGTTCTGGCGGTTCAAACGTAGGCCCTACAAACAAGCAGTTGGTAGAAAACATAGAATCGAGGATAAAAATATTAAACTCCTACGGGCTTGAAGCTCCTTTTCCTTCTGATATGGTAATGGGTTCCGGAAGTGGCCTAGAGCCTTACATATCTTTAGAAAATGCTGTAATGCAAGCCAGAAGAGTATCTAAATATGCAAATATACCTTATGAAAAGCTTTTAAAAATGATATATAAAAACACCGATGAAAGGACTTTTGGCATATTTGGAGCAAAAAGGGTAAACGTTGTTAAGCTTAACATGGAGCTTTTAGAATGGAAGAAGAAAGACCGATTCCAGAAAGTTTATTAGAAATAGCAGAAGAAAAGAAAAAACGGGGTAAGCTCACCATATACCTTGGTGCAATGCCGGGGGTTGGCAAAACTTATGCAATGCTAAACGATGCTAAAATCAAAAAACAAGAGGGGATAGACATAAAAATAGGTTTTGTAGAAACACATGGAAGAAAAGAAACAGAAAAACTTTTAGAAGGTTTAGATATCATTCCTCCATTGGAAGTAGAATACAACGGTATAAAGCTAAAAGAGCTAAACTTAGACGAAATACTCAAGATAAAACCGCAAATTTGCATAATAGACGAGCTTCCACATTCAAACCCACCTACGTTTAGAAACAAAAAACGATATCAAGATGTAGAAGAAGTATTAAACGCCGGTATAGATGTATGGACAGCTATGAACGTGCAACACATAGAAAGCATAAGCGATATAGTATATCAAATAACTGGGGTGAGGGTAAGAGAAACAGTCCCAGATGAGTTTGTAAAAAATGCTGACGAGATAAAGCTGATAGATTTACCACCAGAAGAGCTTATACAACGGTTAAAAGACGGAAAAGTCTATGTACCTGATTTAGCCCAAGAAGCCATAAAAAAATATTTTAGACCAGGCAATATAATGGCTTTAAGAGAGCTATCCATGAGGATAGCCGCAGACAAGCTAAACAAAAAGTTAAACACTTACATGAAAGAACATGCAATCGCTGGTCCATGGGCTATAAAAGAAAGAATAGTAGTAGGCATATACGCTAGTCCTTTTGCAGAGCATTTGGTAAGAGCAGCTTACAGGGTTGCTACTGAGATAGACGCCGATTGGATAGCTATTTACGTTGAAACAGAAAAGCACGCTTATTTTACAGACAAAGAACTAGATTGGCTACAAAAAGCCTTAGAACTGGCTAAAAGTCTAGGCGCTGAAATTGTATGGATAAAAGACGACGACGTACCAAATGCCATTATAAGATATATTAAAAGCCACAATATAAACAAGATCATCATAGGCAAACCTAAAAAGTTTCCCATATTTAGAGGCTCTATATTTAGAAAGATAGCTCAAAATACAAAATATGTTGATATATACATATTAGACCCACCTATCGCCGAAGCAGAACTTTTTAATGCTTCAAAAAAGCGCATAAGTCTTCCTAAGTTATACCTTCCTAAAATTTACAACATCTTTATAGGTTTATTTCTTGTATTTCTCGCCACATTTATAGGACTTCAGTTTAGAAGTTTTTTAAATCAATTAAACCTTGTATTCTTATTTTTGTTGGCACTTAGCTTAGCTGCCGTGATGCTAGACACATACTCTACAATCCTTGCTACGTTAGTTAGTATAATTATATTTGATTATTTCTTTATTCCACCCTATTATAGTTTTGCAATATCTGATATAAACTATTTCCTATCTTATACTGTTTTCGCTGTAATGATAGTGTTTATAAATCTTCTTTCAGTAAGACTAAAAAGGAATCTAAAGCAACTTCAAAAAAGCGAAGAAAAAAGCAACGTTCTTTTTGAACTTAGTAGAAAACTGCTCAGGATAAATTCAAAAGAGGAGTGTATATCTATTACCGTAAGATATGTAAAGATTTTCGTAGAAGATGTAGCGATATTTCTAAAAGACAAAGACAGCATTCATCTTCAAGCGGTAACAAAGAATATAAACATAAACGAGCGAGTCAAAACAATAGTCCAGTGGTGTATAAAAAATAAAAAACCAGCCGGCTTTTCTACACAAACTTTTTCCGAAGACCCATATCTTTATATGCCGCTTATCTATAAAGATGATGTATACGGAGTAATGATTTTCGATATGTCTAAAAGCAAAGAAACAAGTTATGAACTCATATCTATCTTAGAAGCTATAGCAGATTTATTTGCCGCTAGTATAGTGAAATACGTTTAAAGATATTATTGGTTTAAAGCTG
>JAGDWZ010000011.1 GCA_023269915.1 Hydrogenobaculum sp.
AACGATATAGACTCATATGAAGGGTTTTACGCATCTGTTGTCTATGCTCTTTTTAACGGTGCTGGTCTAAATGCAATAGCTGAGGATACTACAAGTAAAGGAAGGATAGATTTAAGTATCATATTAAAGGATACAGTATATATAATAGAGTTTAAGGTGGTGGAAAACAAGGCTACCAACGACGCTTTAAGTCAAATAAAAGACAAAAAATATTATGAAAAGTATAAGGGCAGTTATAAAGATATATATCTTATAGGGATAGAGTTTAGTAAGAGTGAAAGGAATTTAGTGGGGTTTTGTTGGGAAAAGGGTGATTGTTAAGCTTATAAGCTAATTTATACGGAGAGGGAGGGATTCGAACCCCCGGTGGGCGTCAACCCACAAGTGATTTCAAATCACCCGCTTTCGGCCACTCAGCCACCTCTCCTTAAGAATATATATTTTACCAAAAATCTTTACAAATTTTTATAGTTTTTAATATAATCTTCACCCCAACGATGTAGAATATCCAAAACGGGTTTTAGGCTTTCACCAAGGGATGTGAGAGAGTATTCTACTTTTGGCGGTATTTCTGTATATACCTTTCTTTCTATAAGCCCATAAAATTCTAATTCTCTAAGCTGTTTGGTGAGCATCTTTTGGGTGACTTCTGGCATAGCTTTTTTAAGCTCTGAGAAACGCTTTTTACCAGTGAGTAGTTCTTTTATAATAAGAAGTTTCCACTTACCGTTTAGTATATTAAGGGTTATATTTACGGGGCATTCTTCACTCATAAGCTTATTTCTTTTAAAGCGCTTATAAGAGCGTCGTTTTCTTCTTTTTTGCCTATGCTTATTCTTATGTGGTTTTCTAAGTTTGGAAGGTAAGAGATGTTGCGTGTTAGGATACCTTTTTGTATAAGGCTTTTATGAACAAAATCGGCATTTTTTACCTTTATCAAGAAGAAGTTTGCACAAGAATCGTAAACTTTTATACCCTCTATCTTTGAAAGTTCTTCTTTTAACCTTTGTCTTTCTTCTATTATTGTTTGTATTTGGCTTTTAATCTTATCAACGTGGTTTGATACTATGTAATCTGCTATTGCTTGGGAGGTGGCGGATACGTTAAAGGGCATCTTTAATTTTGATATTTCTTTTATAAACTCCTTTGTCCCTATCAAAGCCCCTACTCTCAAAGAGGCTAACCCTATCTTAGAAAGGGTTCTCATCACCGCTATGCTGTCATCTTTTATAGCATCTTTTATATAGGTTTTACCGCAAAAATCATAGTAAGCTTCATCTATCACGCAAAATGTATGCTTTCTTATAAATGATATGTCGTTGTCGCTAAAAAGATTTCCGGTGGGGTTGTTTGGATTTGAGATAAAAGCCAAGGATGGTTTTAAGGAAATTGCTTTTTCTAAAGATTCTTTTTCCATTTGAAAATGCTTGTCTAATGTTACTTCATATATAGGTCTTCCAAGTGCGTTTGCTATTACTTCATACATGGGAAACGTTGGTTTTGGTATCAAAACTCCTTCTTCCAACTCTCCTATTGCAAGCATAAGGTATTGGATAGCCTCATCTGAGCCGTTGCAAACCATTATATTGTCTGGTTCTACGTCGTATAGCTTTGCGAGGGTTTGTCTTAACTTAGTAGCGTGAGGGTCTGGGTATCTGTTAAACTCTATTTTTTTTAATACCTCTAAAAGCTCAAGTTTGATTGACTCTTCTAAATCAAAGGGATTTTCGTTGGAAGATAATTTTATAGTGCATGGCGTGGTCTCTGTTTTGTAAGCTTTTAAAAGTTTAATTCTTCTACTAAACATCAAAATATTATAACATCAAAGGATGTCTAATAGTTCTTTTAGCTTGTTGGCATCTGTAAAGCTTGTGGATAAATCAGCTTCTGGATGACCGTAAAGCCCACAAAGAGCTACCACCGTAGTAGGGGTATTTTTCTTTAAAAGCCTTATAATAAAGTCTGTTCGGTAGCAATGAGTCCCTATGAGGATTGTAATATCATGGTTGCCGTGAAGTATTGCCTCGTGAGGATTTGGCGGGTCCATTTCAACGTTTGGGTCGTAATTTTTTAGCTTTGGTCTGTAATCTGGTAATATTTTTACATTTGCATTTATTTTATCTATCAAAAGCCTTGTAATGTAAGCTTTTTCTTGGAGTTCTTTCTCGTTAAAATCCCAAAACAAAAGAGGTCCTATAACTATCGTTGGATTTTTTGAGCTTTTAACGAGGTTTGCTAGTTCTTTGAAGGCTTCTTTGTAAGATACTACGCTATCTTTTATGGTGGCTTCACCTTTGAAAACGTCTATTTGCATGGCGCTTCTTGTTCTATCCTCTTCTGGGGTTGGTACTGCTTTTGGTTTTTTGTAGTAAGAGGGTTTAAAGTCTACAAGGTATTTTGAAAAATCAAAACTTTGATGAGTTTTTTTGATATCTTTTGAATCTTCTTTTACGCTTAAGGATTTATAAAGGTCATCTTTTATAAGGTCTAACTCCACAGTAAATTCACCGTGATAGGCTTTTTCTTCTTCTTCAACACCAAGGTTGTAGCAAGTAGTCCCTACTATGTCAAAAAGAACGCCGTTTGCTCCAAAGGCTGATGCTTTTTGGAAAGCCTCATAACGTTTTTCGTAAAACTCATAACAACAATGCCCTATATAAGTATATCCGTTGTTGGCACACCAAAGAAGCGTGTCTCTTAAAAGCTCAAAAGACGTAATGGTAATGGGTATCATGCCTTTTTGATAGGCAAGTCTATAAGCATCCCCTACGGTGCATCCCCCACATTCACCACAATCATCAAGGTGTCTATAATCACACCATCTTGGCTTAGCACAGTAAGGCAGTAGCATTACCTTTGCCTTTTCTAAATTTTCTTTTAAATCCCCGCCTATACTTGCTATAAGAGAATCCTCTTTTAAACCAAAATCTTTTGCATCAAGCTTTCTTAGTGTAAATACAATAGCTTCTTTTATATCTTCTTTTGATATATCTATGCTTTTAAAAGGTTTTGTTTCTAGGAAGCTGTCAATATCACTTCTTACTTTGTCTATCCTTTTTCCTTTTAAAAAGTTTTCTAAGCTTTTAATATAATCTTTTGGCGAGATAATATAATCCCCGTTTACAAAAATATCTTCTAAAAAGCCGTCTTTTTCTTTTAGATAAATCCTAAAAGTCCCACCTTTACACCTATAAAGCCCGTATGTGTATCCTTCTTTTGATGTTTGGTTTTCAAAGGTAAATGTTTCGTCAAATTCTTTATCAATCATCTTTTCTTCATCTTTTATATCTATAATTTCAAGTTCATCGTAAATACTATTTAAAAGTATGTTTATAAACTCTTCTTTTGATACATCTTTGCCAATGGCTTTTCTTATGCTTGTGAGCCTATCATCCGCCGCTTTTATGCCGTGGGAGGTTAGCTTTTCTACTGGCATATGTATACTTTTTAGTGTTTTTTCTATATTTAAAGATAATGGTAAAAATATTTCAAACGTATAACCATTTTCAATATCTCCATGTATTACAGAAAGCCTTTTTTGTTCCACCTTTAGTTGCGTGCCTTCTATGTGCGTGTCTTTTATTATGTTGTTAAAAGCTTTTAAAAACCTCTCGTAAAAGAGCTCTTTGGTGCCTTCAAACCTTATTGCGATTGTATTTTTATCCACATATACGGCTGGCCCCGAGAGCCTACTTTTCATAAGGCCTATGTTGTTTTCTTTTATATAATCAAGCCTAACCTCTTTTTGAGGGTCTTGATGATATCCTATTATTACAAATTCTTTATCAAAGCTATATATATCAATGTTTCCGTGTTTATTCAAAATTTTCATATCAAAAATCTCTTATATCATCTAAAATTTACAATGATATAGATTTATAATATTTACATGGTAGGCATAATAATGGGAAGCTCGTCAGACTGGGAATATATGGAAGAAGCTGCTAAGGTGTTAGAAGAGTTTGAGGTACCTTACGAGAAAAAGGTGGTATCAGCTCACAGGACACCTGATATGATGTATGAGTATGCAAAGAGTGCAAAAGAAAGAGGTATAGAGGTTATAATAGCTGGGGCTGGTGGGGCTGCTCATCTACCAGGCATGGTAGCATCCATTACGACGCTTCCAGTAATAGGCGTCCCAATTCCCACAAAACATCTTATGGGTGTTGATTCTTTATACTCTATAGTCCAGATGCCAAAGGGTATACCAGTAGCTACCGTCGCTATAGGAAACGCTCACAACGCCGCTCTTCTTGCTATAAGGATTTTATCAGTAAAATACGATTATCTTTACGAAAAGCTGAAAAAACACCAGGAAGCTCTAAAAGAGAAGGTTTACAATATGATTATATAGCTTAAGCTTATTATGAGATTGATAATCTAAGTATTTAAAATCTTCTTATCTTCGTTTTCCAAATTGCTTATGAATTATTTTATTTACTTCTTTTCTTTATTATTTTCTACATTACCACTCTTTACAACCTCTATAGGAATATACGTCTTATTCTCATCATACTTGGCTTTGTCTAAAGTGTTTAATATATGAGTAAAAAGGCGAATTCTTATCTGCTAAAATTTTAACCTCTTTTTATTCTTGTTTTATAGCTTTTAGTATAGCTACACCAACGGGTTCTACATATGAATATGTTGAAGATGTCAACAGTGCCGTTTTCTACTTTTATAAATCGCGTATGTGCTCATGAACATTATTAAAGGTTAAATCTCTTCCCACAACAATCACCTTCTCATAAGGGGCATACCTATTCTATCTATCCTTGGGCTTATTAGGGCTAAAAGAAGCTGTCTTATGCCGATTAGAGGGTTGTTTTCGGCGGTGGTAAGAGAGGGTACGTGTCCTGAAAAGTAAATAACGAAGGCATCGCCTATTAAGTCTTTTCTTGGTACAAAGCCCCAATATCTGCTGTCTTCTGAGTTGTCTCGGTTGTCACCCATCACAAAGTAATCTCCGGGTGGTACTACTACGTCTACATCTCTTCTTGGAACAAAAGGATGTTTGTATATGGCGATAAGGTGTTTTCTAAACTTTCCATCTCCAATGGGAAGATATTCGTAATATATGAGTTTTCTATTGGTTTGTTTTACAAATTGCCATTTTACCTCTTTGCCGTTTATATAAAGGGTTTGACCTTTGACTACTATGTGGTCTCCTGGAACTCCTATTATCCTTTTGATAAAATCTATCTTTGGGTTTACTGGCCATTTGAAAACTACTATATCCCCTCTTTTTGGCTGTGATATTTCGTAGGCTAGTCTATTTACCAGCACAAAATCCCCCACATCAAGGGTAGGTTTCATAGAACCGGATGGTATGTTGAAAGCTTCTACCACGAAAGCCCTAAGAAAAATTACTACAATTACTATAATTGCTAATTCTTTTATCTCTTTTAAAAAATTCATTTGGTATATTATACTAAAAGCCTATAAAATTTGCATGAAAAGGATAAAACAATGTTAAAATAGAAGTATGATAGATTTTGAAGATGCTTTGAGGATAGTATTAAGTGAAGCTAAGGTTTTGGGTAGCGAGCGTATCTTTATATCGGAAGCTCTTAATAGGGTAGTTTATAAAGACATATACGCACAGCTTGATATACCTTCATTTGATAACGCTGCTATGGATGGTTTTGCAGTGATCAACGAGGATTTATTACCCCTTAAAAATGCTTTACCCGTCAAGCTTAAAATTGTAGGACAGACGCCGGCTGGTGATATTCCAACATCTATAAAAAGAGGGGAAGCTGTAAAGATATATACAGGTGCTCCAATACCAGAAGGCGCTGATACAGTAATAGAACTAGAGCTTACAAAGATAAACGGTGATGAAGTAGAGTTTTTAGCTTATAGAGAAAAAGGTGCAAACATAAGAAAAAAGGGGGAAGACATTAAAAAAGGAGAGCTTTTGTTAGAGTCTGGAAAAGTTTTAAGAGGATATGAGCTTGGTATTTTGGCTTCTCACAATATAGTAACGTTGGATGTTTTTAGAATGCCAAGAGTGGGTATATTTGTAACCGGTGACGAGATACTGGATGTAGGTCAAGAAAAACTTAAAGACTCTGAGATAAGAAGCTCAAATCATATAAGCATAATGGGGCTTTTGGAAAGTATGGGCATAAAACCTACATTTTTAGGTATAGTAAAAGATGATAAGGAGGCTATAAAAGAGGTTTTGGGACGTATAGATGAGTTTGATATTCTTATATCTACGGGCGGGGTTTCTGTAAGCGACAAAGATTTTACAAAGGAAGCCGTCAAAGAGCTTGGATTTGATGTAAAGTTTCATAAGGTGGCAATAAAACCTGGTAAGCCTATGCTCTTTGCTAAAAAAGGCGATAAGCTATTTTTTGGACTTCCGGGAAATCCTGTGTCCTGTGTTATAAATTTTGATATACTTGTAAGACCTGTAATCAAAAAAATGATGGGATACAAAGATATCATAAAACCTTTCTTAAGAGCAAAGCTTATAGCTCCTATAAAGAGAAAATCTTCAGATAGGCTTGAATTTTTAAGAGGTATTTTGAACTTAGAGCAAGAGCTTTTGGTAGAGGCTTTACCAAAGCAAGACTCTCACATGCTAACTACTTTTAGAAGCGCCAATTGCTATATACTGGTGCCAAAGGGTGTCAATGAAATACCTGCCGGTGAATATGTGGATGTTATAATGTTTTCATCATACATAAGATAGCAAAATTTCCTAAATTTTTAATGTGCGTATCAAAGTAAACGGTCAGTACTGTGAGTTTGAAAAGCCTTTAAATGTTTTAGAGCTTATAGAGTTCTTTGGCGTCAAATTAAGACCAGTGGGTCTTGCTGTGGCCATCAACGAAGATATTGTGCCAAAATCCAAATACCAAGAAGTCTTCATAAAAGATGGCGATTCTGTTGAGATTATAGAGCTAGTAGGAGGCGGTTAAATGGAAGATATCATGTCTTTTGATCCTTTGGTAATAGCTGGAAGAGAGTTTAAGTCTAGGCTATTCATAGGTTCTGGTAAGTTTAAAAGCTTTCAAGAAAACAAAGAAGTTTTAGAAGCATCTGGAGCCGAGGTAATAACAGTAGCAGTAAGAAGAGTAAACATCACGGATAGAACAAAAGAAAACCTTTTAGATTACATAGACCCTAACAAATACCTTATACTCCCAAACACCGCAGGTTGTTATACGGCAAAAGACGCCATAAACACTGCTATGCTTGCAAGAGAAGCCACTGGTATAGAGTGGATAAAATTAGAGGTTATAGGAGACCAAAAAACTTTGTACCCAGACATGGAGCAAACCTTAGAAGCTGCTAAAGTACTTGTGAAAGAAGGTTTTAAAGTGTTGCCATACATATTTGACGACCCCATATCAGCTAAAAAGCTTGAAGACATCGGATGTGTAGCGGTTATGCCATTAGCTAGTCCAATAGGCTCTGGTCTTGGAGTTCAAAACAAGTACAATATCATGTTTATAAAAGAGGCTGTTTCAGTGCCTGTAATAGTCGATGCCGGTATAGGTAGTGCCGCTGATATACCTATTGTGTTTGAGCTTGGTGCAGATGCTGTGCTTACAAACACTGCCCTAGCAGAGGCTCAAAATCCTATACTTATGGCAAAAGCTATGAAACATGCGTGGATAGCCGGTAGATTATCTTATTTAGCGGGCAGGATGCCAAAAAGAACATACGCAGTTCCCTCATCTCCCTTAACCGGAGTACCCTTTAAATGAAAGATGCTGTAATAATAGGCGCTGGTGTTAGTGGTATAGTAGCAGCTTATACACTTAAAAAAGCTGGTTTTGACCCTCTTGTTATAGAGAAAGAACCTCACATAGGGGGCTCTACATACACTCTAAGAGAAGATGGGCGTATTATAGAGCTTGGCGTACAGTCAGTGTTGGGGCAAGAAGAGTTTTTGGCTTTTACCAAAGAGCTAAATTTAAAACCATTGCACCCACCAAAAGAACATGCAAATATAAGATATGTCTATCTAAACGGCAAGCTAAAAAAGATGCCTGCTACACCCATAGAGTTTTTAACCGGTGATTTTTTCTCCATATTTGGTAAGATTAGGCTTTTAAGGGAGCCTTTTATACCTCCAAAGGATGATCCCAAAGAAAGCATAAGCGATTTTGTGAAAAGGCGCCTCGGTAAAGAGTTTTTAGATAAGATAGTAGAACCTTTTGTGTGCGGTATATACGCCGGAGACCCAGATAAATTATCTGCCAAATACGCTGTTAGAAGGGTAAAAGCTTTAGAAGATGAATACGGTTCTATTATAAAAGGAGCTATGAAGAAAAAAGCCCTTGGTCCTCAAGGTGAGATTACCTCTTTTGAAGGTGGTCTTTTGACGTTTTTAGAGAAAATGGCCTCTGGTATTGATATATCTTTGGAAAATGTGGCGCTTAAAATTACAAAAAAAGACGATATATATACTATTGATACTAAAAGCGGCAAAATTCAGACAAAATCTATACTTCTTGCTACCCCTGCTTACAGCGCTTCTTATCTTCTTAGAAACCTCACTTGGAGCATGTCCGCCGAATTGGATGAGATAGAGTATGCTCCTGTAATTGTGATAAGCGCTATTGTAAAAAGCACTTTACCTAAAGGTTTTGGGTTTTTAATACCAAGAAAAGAAAATACCATAATGCTTGGAGCGCTTTTCTCTAGCAATTTGTTTAATATTGCAAAGGAAGGAGAAAGCATCATAACCATTTACGTAGGTGGAGAAAGAAGAAAAGACGTAGCAGATTGGCCTGAAGAAAAGATAATAAAAGAGGTAAAAAAGGAGCTAAAGCAAATCCTTGGTATAGATGAGTTTGAAAAATATTATTTCAAAAAGTGGAAAAAGGCGATACCTCAATACAATATAGGCTATGAAAAGTTTATAAACACCATAAAGGATATAGAAAATATGAATAAAGGTGTTTTTATAGCTGGAAACTACATTGAAGGGAATTCTTTTAACGATTCCTTAAGATACGCCATGAAAAAAGCCAACGAACAAATTGAATTTCTTAAAAAAGGAGTAGCTCATGCACAAGTTTAATCCAGAACATTTGCACCGTCTTGACAATGAAGAGCGTCTTGAGCTTTTTGACCCAGAAAAAACCTTAAAACAGTTTGGCTTAAAACCAGGATATAAAGTTCTCGATATAGGCACAGGGGCTGGTTTTTATTTGCCATATCTTAGCAAAATAGTTGGTCCAGAGGGAAAAGTATATGCCATAGACTCTCAACCGGCAGCGGTAGAGTATGCTAAAAATAAGGTAGAGAAGCTCTGTCTTCAAAATGTGGTAGTGCTTCAATCCGAAGAAAACAAAATACCTCTTCCAGATAAGATAATAGATTTCGCCTATATGGCTTTTGTCTTTCATGAACTTACAAATCCTGGTGAGTTTTTGTCCGAGCTTTTAAGGGTCTTAAAGCCTGGGGCTTTGATAAGTATTATAGAATGGAAAAAAGAGGATAGAGACAAAGGCCCACCAAAAGAAGAAGTGCCTTCTGAATGGGAGCTTGGTCTTGCCTTAGAAGATGTTGGTATAAAAGTAGGTAGAATGATAGAACTTGGCAAATACTGCTATGGTGTTTATGCAGTAGCTCCAGACCCAGAGTTAGAACAAAAGATGAACAATCCTATAAAAATACCACCTGCGTTATAGCCTTATAACGCTTTATATGATATATTTTATATCGCATGGGTCTCCCATGCTTTTGCTACAAAACAACAGTTTTACAAATGTCTTGAAAAATCAAGATAAAAGACTGAAATCTTCAAAGTATATAATTGTGATATCTTCACATTGGCTCACAGAAAAGCCCATGATAAGCGAAAGTCCTTTTCCTATAATATACGATTTTTATGGATTCCCAGAAGATCTTTATTCTATCAAGTATGAGGCTTTTACAGATAAAAACATTGTGGATAAGATATCTTCTAAACTTTCTTTGGAAAAGACAAAAAGAGGTTTAGACCATGGGGCATGGTCTTTGCTCTATCATATGTTAAAAGATGCTTCTTTACCTATAGTACAAATTAGCATTCCCATTAATAAGGATTTTGACTTTTACGTTGATTTTGGTGAAAAGTTGTCTTTTTTCAAAGAAGATGCCAGCATCTTGTTTAGCGGTGGGGCTATTCACAACCTCGCTCTTATAAAAGATAACACCGATGATTGGGCTTACGAATTTGCCGAGTTTATAAAGAACGCAGTTTTAAATCGTGATCTTAAAAGCCTTAAAAACTTTAAACACCATAGATACGGAAATCTGGCTCATCCTACCATAGAGCATTTTATACCTCTTTTTTACTTTGTGGGTGCTTGTCAAAGACCAACAATTCTTTACGATGGTTTTGAAATGGGCAATCTATCCCTTTTGAGCTTTGCTTGTATAAACTAGTTTTTTCGCTTTTAAAAGCAAATAAATAACATGGACTATAAACGCATAATATTATCGGAAAAGATATAGAGATTATAAAAAAGTAGCAAGCAATATGTTTGCAGGAGTTTATAATATTTGGCAGAAGAAACCAGTCTTTGAGAAAGCTTATTATGAAGCTTTTAGATTTTTAAAAAATGCTTTAGAGTGGTATAATATCTATATGAAAAAATACTTTAAAGTGTTTGCTCTTTCTATGGTGATTTTGGGAGCTTCTTTGATGGTTAGCTCGTGCGCTAAAGTAACCCAGAAAGAAAGGGAGCAAAGGGCTATAAAAGGATATACCAAAGGCTCTGAGGCTTTTACAAACGGCAACTACTCTTCGGCTGAGCAAAATCTCTCAAGAGCTTTAAAATACTTAGAAAATCTTACGCCAGAGCAGATAGAAAGGGCTAGATTTATGCTGGCAAAAAGCTATTATCTTGACCATGATTATACAAACGCTATTATATATTTAGAAAGCTTTTTGTATTATTATCCAAACTCTCCAGAAGCTCCACAGGCTACTTACATGCTTATAAAAAGCTATTACAGCATAGCTCCAGATGCCTATAGAGATCAAAGCTATACCTACAAAGCTATAGACTTAGCAAAAGAATTTTTGAGCAAGTATCCAAACAATCCATACGATGCCAGAGTAAGAGAGCTTATAGATAAGGCAAGGCAAAAGATAGCAAAACACGATGAGCTTATAGCTAAGTTTTATGAAGATTACGGCTTTTACTATCCCGCCGCCGAAAGATACAAAGACATGCTCATAAACGACACTCAGTACATATCCAAAACAAAAACCTACTACAGGCTTATAAAAAATCTTTTGCTAGTTCCAAAACAGGCTAAAAGGTATGAAGATAAGTATAAAGATATGCTGAAAAAAGATGAGGACAAGCTTCGCCATGCAAAAGCCCAAGAAAAACCTTTTATAGAAAGGCGTATAAAGTTTTGGAAACTTCAAATAAAAAGATGGGAAGACTTGGCGGCGAAATCAAGAAAAGAAGGCTTAGAGTATTTTGAAAAATACAAAGAGATGTTTGGACAAACCCCTTACGTAGTAAAATTGGAGAGACTTGTTAAAGAATCTAATGGATAAGCTAAAACTCATCAAAACTCTTTTGGAAGATAAAAAGGCAGAAGATATATCGGTTTTAGATGTGAGAAAGCATACCAACATAGCCGATTATTTTGTGATAGCTACTGCTAACTCTAGCATACACGCAAAAGCTTTAGCAGAACATTTGGAAAAGGAGCTAAAAAATAGAGGCATCACCATAGACCATATTGAGGGTCTAAACGAGCATGCCCAGTGGATACTTCTAGATCTTCTTGATGTGATAGTGCATATACAAACAAAAGAGGCAAGAGAATATTACAATTTAGACTGGTTGTGGTCAAATGCAGAGAGGGTGGATGTATGAAGCTTTTAAACATTTTTAAAATCCTACTCATAGGGCTTTTAATAATAGCTATAGTAGTCTTTGTAGCGGAGCATATGTACGATGTAAACGTATACTTTTTCACATACACATTCAAAGTGCCTCTTTTTGTATTGTTGCTTACCTTCGGCTTTATAGGTTTTATAATACCAACGCTTATATTTTCTTGGCGAGAGAGAAAACTTAGTTCCAAACTTTCAAACATTTTTACCATATCAAAAGCTATATTTTTCTCCAAATATCAAAAACCCAAAGTAAATTTAGACGCTATAAAGGATGTAAAACCTCTTTATTTCATATTTTCAAACCTATTAAAGCAAACACCAATATATGAAGATGACATATATAGCAATTTTGAAAAGGCAAAATCTTTAAGATATGAAAATCCTCAGGAAGCTATCAAAAACCTTGACTCGTTAGAAGAAAAGTATATGGCTTTACAGTTAAAAAGAAATATTCTATTTGACATAAAAGATTACAAAGGGTCTTATGAAGCTCAACAAGAAGTGTTAAAAAATACTCCACGCTCAGAAAAACCCTTCCAAAAAGATGTTTTAAATACTCTTAAAAGCCTAAATGCACACAGCATAGAAGATAAAACAAAACTTTTGAACGAATTAGAAGATGCTTTTGATGATACAAAAAACGAGCTTACCGCGTTTTTATACGTGTCCGAGCTTTTAGCTCAAGAAAAGACAAAAGATGCTTCTAAGGTAGTGGACAACATTGTGCAGGCAAATTTACAAGATAAGCTTATGCTGGTGGGATGTTCAAATCCTGAAAAGGCTGTGTATCTTATGAGTACAAGTATAGAAAAAAGCGTATTAAAAGATGTGCTTGGAGTATTTTATATACATATAGGAGCTCCCCAAAAGATTAAGATGCTTTCAGAAGCTTCCACTGGTAGCGAAATAGTGGATTTTCTTTTAAAAGCTTATCAAGACCAATCTCAAAAAGATGGGTTTAACCTCGTTTTTAAAAGCTTAAAACTTTGGAAGTGCAAAGAATGCGGTGAAACTTTTAAAGATTACTCTCCTAAGTGTTCTTGCGATAGTTGGTTTACTTTTGAGCCATATATAGGTTTATGAGCCTGAAAGCTCTTATAGTAGAAGACGATGAGCTTCTTTTAGAAACGCTTGAAAAGGGTTTCATACACGAAGGCTTTGAAGTAGACATAGCAAAAGATGGTTTTCAAGCACTCCAAAAAGCAAAATCAAACCACTACGATATTATAATCCTTGATGTAGTGATTCCTAAGATAGACGGTGTTAAAGTTTGTCGTCAATTAAGACTTCAAAGTGAAATCCCAATCATCATGCTAACGGCAAAATCTCAGCTAGAAGACAAGCTGGAAGGCTTAGAAGCAGGAGCAGATGACTATATTACAAAACCTTTTTCTTTTAAAGAACTGATAATGAGGGTAAAAACAGTTTTAAGGCGTTACAACAAAGCTGAAGAAGAAAAGATAGTGTTGCAAGACCTTACAATGGATTTGAAAGATTTTAAGGTATTTTATAAAGGTAAAGCCGTAAATCTTACGCCAAAAGAGTTTGAACTTTTAAAAGTGTTGGCTCAAAACCCAAACAAAACCATAAGAAGAGAAATCCTTCTCAACAAAGTCTGGGGTATAGGCTCTGATTACGATTCAAACATCGTGGATGTTTATATAAAAAATATTCGCAACAAGCTAGGTGATAAACCCCCAAAGCTAATCCTCACTGTAAGAGGAAGAGGCTATATGCTAAGTACTGAAGAGACTCATTGACAAAGTTCTTAAAACTATTTATTTTTTCTAAGTATTTCAATTAAGTACTAGCCTTAAGGAGGATATCATGAATATATTTTTAGGTGAACCTATAAGCAATATAAACAACGGCGTATTGAAGCAAAAATTTATAAATAATCAAGCTTTTAAAGTGATCAAGGGACAGCGCTTTACTTACTATATAAAGACCGATGAAAACGGTATAGTAAAAG
>JAGDWZ010000073.1:0-11655 GCA_023269915.1 Hydrogenobaculum sp.
GAAGACTTGAAAGAACAACAAGCCCCCAGCAATTCACAAGCACAAACTATCGAAGATGTAGAGCAAACAAAAGACAAACTTGCCACGCCTCAAAAATCAACCACCAAACCTTCTAACACAACTGCATCAAAGAACAACGGCAAAAAAGAAAAATCCAATACGCCCGAAATACTTCCCTTGGATGAGGTTATGAAGCAAGAGGGATATTGCGAAGAGTGTGGAAACTAAATGAAAAAGCTTATAGCTATAATGGGCCTCGGCATTCTTTTTTTGCTGAGGCTCATTTTTAAATTTGACGAAAGAAACAAAATATAACTTTTTACTTTATTTATGCTATAATAACAATGCCGTGGTTTTTTACGAAAAAGTTAGTAAAGATTTATGGAAGTTCTTAGAGGTTTGTTTCAGCGCTATATATATTGGTATATTCTTGGGATGTATAGCACTTTTTATAAAAGGGGGTAACTATACAATATCTTTCAGCACAGCCATAAAACATATAACCTATTTGTTTTATATAGATAGATTATCTTTGTTTTTTATAGGTATTGTGGCTTTTAACGGTGCAATAAACAATATATACGCTTTAGATTACATAGAAGAAGAGAATTACGATAAAAAAATTTTAATAGTAATGTTAACAAATATTTTCATACTATCTATGATATTGGTTTTACTTAGTGCAAACGTGTTTACGTTCATATTGTTTTGGGAAATTATGAGTATACTTTCGTTTTTCTTAGTATTGTGGGATTTTAAAAAAGAAGAAAATTATAAAGCCTCTTTAATATACATAGTAATGACGCATATAGGAACAGCATTTATACTTCTTAGCTTCATAGGATTTTATATAAACACAAAGACGTTGGACTTTACTAACTGGCAAAATATATCTTTGAATCAGCAGTGGACGATATGGATATTCTTATTTTCAGTGCTTGGGTTTGGTATGAAAGCAGGCTTTTTAGGCCTTCACAACTGGTTGCCAAAAGCTCATCCCGTGGCACCTTCTTTCGTTTCAGCGCTTATGTCTGGACTCATGATAAAAATACCCATATACATGTTTATAAGATATTACTTTTACTTTATAAAGCAGTATCCAATAAGTTTTGGGCTTTTAATATTGATAATAGGCAGTGCAACAATGCTCTTTGGAATATTAAATGCTTCTATTCAAAACAGACTAAAGAGCATGCTAGCCTATTCTTCTATGGAAAACATAGGTATCATAGTTGTTGGCTTAGGGCTGTCCATGATTTTTAAAAGCCTAAACACGGTATATATATATTCTTTAGCTTTAGCGGCTACTTTGTTTCACATACTAAATCATTCGCTGTTTAAATCTCTTTTGTTCATGAGCGCTGGTTCTGTTATAACAAAAACACACACTCAAGATATGTCCGAATTAGGCGGAGTAATAAAGTATGCACCCAAGTTAAGCGTAATAACCCTAATTGGCATACTTAGCCTTGTAGCAATACCACCTTTGAATGGGTTTATAAGCGAATGGCTTCTCTATCAAGGACTTCTTCTTTCTTTAAAAATTAAAACTTCTTACGTATGGATAGTATCACCTATCGCGGCGTCTATTTTGGCACTAACAGGTGGCATAGCAATGTTAAGTTCGGTAAAGTACTTTGGTATAACGTTTTTAGGAAAACCAAGAAAAGATATAAAGATAAAATCCGATATAGGAAACCTAAGCCTAATTTCTACTGGATTTTTGGCAATGGCTTGCATTTTTACGGGTATTTTGCCGTTCTTTGTACTTTATTTTATAAACAACATAATACCAGTTCCTATATATGTAAGAGAGTTTTTTGAAATTAAAACCCCAGGAAATTTCGGTTCAATAGCACCGTTTTCCATAGGTATGTTGATTATTTTTGCGCTTTTATTGAACATATATATAAACAAATACATATCAAAACACTCAGTCTATTATCAAACATGGGCATGCGGGCAAGAGAACATACCAAGAAGCGCCCAGTATAGCCCAGAAGGCTTTTCTCAGCCTATAAAAAAGATTACATCAAAGCTCTACAAAGACAAAATTGATATCTTTGACGCAATTTACAGTTATATAACCAAGAAGATGCTAGATGGTTTAGAAACGCTAAAATATAAAGTCCAATCTGGTCTTATACAAAGATACATCCTTTATATGGCGCTTACGTTGATACTTTTAATGTGGCTTAGCAAAATCTATGGATAAGGTAATAGGTGTTTTACAACTTGTGCTTTTTGTAGCTATTGCACCAGCAACAAAGGGTTTTATACACAAGTTAAAACTAAATCTAAGAGGCCAAAAAGGCCCATCTATAATACAGCCTTACAAAGATATCTTTAAACTTTTGAAAAAAGAATCAATAATATCGCAAGATGCCTCTTTTATATCAAGGATAGCTCCTATTATAGTGCTGTTAGCTTTGATAGTTAATGTGTGTTTTATACCTGTGTTTAGCCCGCACACGCTGTTGTCTTTTACCGGTGATGTTATAGCGTTTATATACGTGTTCGGGCTTTCAACGTTTTTTATGGCTTTGTACGGTATGGACCAAGGTTCTGCTTTCGGAGGGCTAGGGTCTGCGAGAGAAATGACCATAGCATCTTTAGCAGAGCCTACTCTCATGATGATTATGTTTACCTTTTCTTTGGAGTACAATACCTCAAACATAAGTGAGATTTTCATAAGAGTTCATAACAGTTCTTTTAGCGTACCAATAGCTTACGTGTTTAGTCTTCTGGCGCTATTTTTTGTGTCTATGGCTGAAAATGCAAGGATACCCTTCGATAATCCAGAGACACATTTGGAGCTTACAATGGTTCACGAAGCGATGATATTGGAAGCCAGCGGTAAATATTTAGCTATATTTGAACTAAGCTCTTATATAAAACTACTTTTGTTTATAAGCATAGCCAGCAATATATTTTTACCGTTTTTATATTCCTCAAACATACTCTTAAATATATTGTTTTACATATTAAAAGTTTTCTTATTTTCTATCCCTATATCTATAGTAGAACTTTCTATAGCGAAATTTAGGTTCTTTAGGATACCTGATCTTTTAATGATATCTTTTACTTTGGCGGTATTAGGGTTTGTACTTTACTATGCTTAGGAGAAAACCATGAATTTAAACATTAGCTTGAGCGAGTTTGTAGAATTCATGGCGGCCTTATCGTTGTTTTTTGCCATATTGCAGACTGCCAGCCATAGGCTTGATTTTGCCATAAAAACCTATACATTCCAATCTTTAGCACTAAGCATTACTATGTTTTTAAGCGTATTCTACTACTTTGATTATGAGCTCATAATATCGGCGGTTTTAACGCTTTTAATAAAAGCCATACTCATACCTAACGTTATGAAAAAAATAACGGAAAAAATAGTAGAAGATGAATCTGTGAAGCCCTTTATAAATTTCACGTATTCAATACTCATATGCGTCTTTATAGTCATATTCTCATTTTATGCCATGAGCAACACATTTTACTCTGTGAGCAGTTCCTCTATGATGCAAAAGATACTGGCGATAGCTGTGGCAATAATATTTGTAGGGATTTTCCTTATGTTTGCTAGAAAAAAAGCGCTTATACAAGTTATAGGATTTTTAACGTTAGAAAACGGCATCATACTAGGAGCTACTTCTACCGTAAAGGGCTTGCCGCTCATAGTGGAAGTGGGTGTGTTCTTCGATGTGTTTGTAGGAGCTATCATGGCTGGCATACTCATTTTCCATATAAAAGATACATTCGACAGTTTAGACACATCGAAATTATCGGATTTGAAAGAATGATTACACTGCTTTTGACAGAACTAATAGGCATAGTGATTTTACCGTTTTTGGCGTTTAACAAAAATAGATATATTCAAGCGCTTTTACAATTTATAAATTTTGCAACATTTTTATACCTTTTTAAAAGCTTAAAAACAAATGGTCCTTACTACGGAACATACTTTATGTTAGATAGCATAAACCTAATACTAATAGGCATTGTAAGCACAATAGGTTTCCTCACCTATCTTTACAGCATAGGATATCTTGAGAAAGAAAAACAGCTAAAAGAAACAAAACTAAAAGAATTTTATTTTTGGACAAACGCATTTATGTTCAGCATGTTTCTTTTAGTTATAACAAGCAATCTTGGAATTATGTGGGTAGCAATAGAAGCCACTACTCTATCTACTACATTTTTAATAAGCTTTTACAAAAATAAAACAGCCGTAGAAGCCGCTTGGAAGTATATAATGCTCTGCTCCTTAGGTATAGCACTGGCGCTTTTTGGCATAATACTTATATATTTCGGTGTAATAAATATAACTGGGGCAGGGCTTGGTTCTTTAAATTGGGAAAATATAATACAAGTGGCAACAAATATAAACAAAGAGCTGTTAAAAATAAGCTTCATATTTGTATTGGTAGGTTTTGGTACAAAAATGGGTTTAGCACCGCTTCATTTTTGGCTGCCAGATGCACACTCCGAAGCACCAACTCCCATTAGCGCATTGATGTCCTCGGTACTTTTAAGCTGCTCTTTCTATGTGATAATAAGGATATTCAGCATAGATGTACATGCTGGCCTTGGTAATTACATCTATCATACGTTGCTTTATATGGGGCTATTTAGCATAATGCTAGCAGCTGTCTTTATACCAAGATCAAAGGACTACAAAAGGCTATTAGCTTACTCTACGATGGAACATATGGGCATATTGGCTTTTAGCGTAGGTATAGGCTCTTTTGAGAGCTTATTTGCAAGCCTTTTGGGTCTTATAGCACACGCCCTTACAAAAACTCTCATGTTTATGGGAAGTGGTTCTATTTTGGTTAATCTTCATACTAAAAGCATCAAAGACATAAGAGGCTTGTTTGCCATACTGCCAATTACGGCGTTCTTTGTAGGGCTTGGAGTTTTCGCCATAACCGGTGCACCGCCATTTCTATTGTTTGTATCCGAGTTTCTAACACTTTTATCGGCTTTTAAAGAAGGTTTTATGTGGCAAGGGATATTGGTTTTGTTTGGTTTTTCTCTCATCTTTTTTGGGTTTGTCGAAAGCTTTTTTGGTATGCTTACAAAAGAACCCACTTTTTCTGAGAAAAAAGAGCATGTTTTTATACTCATACCCATGGGTATATTGCTTGTTGCTATAATAGGTTTTGGGCTTTTCTTACCAAACGATATAAAAAACTTAATAGATAGCGCCATCAATACAATAGGGGTAAAAAGATGAAGCACTACATAGAATCTCTTTTGCACTCCGATGATTATCAATTTTTAGGGCTTTTTGTAAGCGATAAGACAAAAGAACAAGGAGTATTTATTTTAAGATATTTGTTTTACGATATTAAAAATAAGAAACTAAATATAACAGAGATAGACACAAGAAAAGAATTTCCACATATAGACATACCAGCACTTGATTGGTATGAGAGAGAAATCCACGATATGTTTGGACTTGTTCCCAAAGGACATCCAAACCTTAGGCCTTTGATGCTTTTTCCAGAAAACTATCCTAAGGATTTCCACCCACTAAGAAAAGATGCAAATCTAAATATAGAATATAGGGGCTATGAAGAATATAGATATGAAAACTTTGAACCGGAAGGTTCTTTTAAAATATTGGTGGGTCCAATACACGCTGGTATTATAGAACCAGGACATTTTAGATTTACGCTAAACGGGGAGCCGATATTAAAACTTGAAATAAGACATTTTTACAAACATAAAGGTATAGAAAAGTTGGCAGAAGGAAAACCTGTAGAGTTTGGTTTAAAACTATCAGAAAGAATATCCGGTGATCATAGCCTAGCACATTCTTTGGCTTTTGTAAAAGCAGTAGAAACAATATACGGCATAGATATACCACCAAAAGCCGTATATGTAAGGGCTATATTGTTAGAGTTAGAAAGGTTGACGTGCAATATAAACGACTTTGCTTTTATATTCCAAGATGTAGGATATAGCTTCGGTGCCCAGAAGGTCTTTGCTATAAAAGAAATGCTGATGAGATTAAACGAAGCCTTGACAGGGAATAGGTTTAACAGAGGCATAATAAAAGTAGGGGGCATATTAAAAGAAATTGATTTAAACATTGTTAAAGATGGTATAAAGCTTTTAAAAAAAGAATATTTAAAATATAAAAAACTCTTCTTAAACTCATCCACAATATTAGAGAGGACCGATACAACGGGAAAAGTTTCCTACGAAACTGCAAAAAAATACGCTGCTCTTGGTTATGTAGCAAAAGCAAGTGGACTATACTTTGACACAAGAAAAATAATGGAAAACAAACTTTACGGGCCTTTGATAAAAGAGTTTAGTTTAAAAAGCGGTGATGTAACAGCAAGGCTAAAGGTAAGATTTAACGACATAGAAGAAAGCTTTGACATAATAGAAGAGTTTATATCAAATATACCAGAAGGGAATATCTACAAGAACTATGAAAAAAAGGATGGCTACAGCTTTGGCTTTGAAGAAGGTCAAAGGGGCAACATAATCCATATGCTCGAGATAGAAAACGGCCTAATATCAAGATGGAAAATAAGAGATCCATCTTTTCACAACTGGCCCATTATACAAGAAGCCGTTTTAGGTGATATAATAGCGGATTTTCCGCTTATAAACAAAAGCCTAAACCTATCTTACTCTGGTAACGATTTGTGAGGTAAATTATGTTTAACGTAATAAAGACTTTTTTAAAAGAGGGCATAAAAACAGAAGACATAAGCTCTTACAACGAAGATAATATAGCGATATATAAAAAACTACCGAAGACGTTAAAAGGTAGTCTGAACATAAGACATATAGATTGTGGTTCTTGCAACGCCTGTGAATATGAACTTACAGCTTTATCAAACATATTTTACGATATAGAAAGGTTTGGCATAAGGTTTGTGGCCTCTCCAAAACATGCGGATGCTTTAACTATAACAGGACCGATAACAAGAAACATGTATAAACCACTCTTGGACGCTATGAAAAACGTACCAAACCCAAAAGTTATAATAGCCATAGGAGATTGTGCCATGGACGGTGGTATATTCAAAGGAGCCTACGGCATAGTAGGTGGTCTAAAAGATATAAACATAGAACCATACATTCTAATAAAAGGCTGTCCTCCAACTCCAAAAGACATAATAAACGGTATCCTAAAAGGATTTGAAGGCTAAAAACGTTTATAATACTTAAGATGAAAATAGGAATGTTTGACTCAGGAGTAGGTGGGCTTACCGTTTTAAAATCTGTAAGGGATGCTTTTGATAAAGTAGATATTGTATATCTTGGGGATACAGCCAGAGTCCCTTACGGTATAAAATCAAGAGAGACTATCATAAACTATGCAAAAGAAAGCGCAAACTTCCTAATAAGCCAAAATGTAGATATAATACTGATAGCTTGCAACAGCGTAAGCGCCAACGCCATGGACGTCCTCCAGGAAACGTTCGATATACCTATAGTAGGTGTTATAGAAGCAGGCGTTGAAGCCGCTCTTAAAAGCTCCAAAACAAAGCATGTAGGTATTATAGGCACCACAGCCACCATAAACAGCAACAAATATCAAGAGCGTTTAGAGGCTTTTAATATAAAAACCTATGGAAAAGCATGCCCTCTTTTTGTACCGATAGTAGAAGAAAAGCTCATAAACACGGATATATCAAAAAAAACTGTGGAGTTTTACTTAAAAGAGTTTAAAGATTTAAAAGATATAGATACAATAATTCTTGGATGCACCCATTACCCTCTTTTAGAACAAGATATAAAAGAGTTTTTACCGCATATAAACTTGGTGAGCTCTTCGGACGCTATAGTATCTTACATAAAAGATATCATCAAAAACGAAGGAAACGCCACCACAGAGCTTTATTTCACAGACATATCAGAAAATACATCAAAGCTTGTTGAGTATATAATGGGCAAAAAATACGATTTAAAGTATATAAATGTAGAAACGCTTTCTCTTAACTGCTAACGCCTTTTATATGCCTTCCGCCATCTATTGGAAGTATTGCACCTGTTATAGAAGTTGTTTCTAAGAAAAGCTTTAAAACGCTGTATATATCCTCAAGGCTCACTTCCTTTTTTAAAGGGGTGTTTTGTATAACCTTTTGCCACTCGCTCTCTTCCATATCCTCTGGTTTTAGCACGGGTCCCAAAGCCAAGGCGTTTACCAAAACATGGGGTGCAAACTCTTTAGCAAGCGTTAGAACAGCCCCGTGAAGCCCTGCTTTTGCTACAAAATAAGGCGTATAGTCTTTGTAAGGTGTATGCATTATAGCCCAATCTCCAAAAGCCACAATCCTTCCCTTCACATGCCCCTCGTTTTTCATCATCATCTTAAAAGCCTCAACACCAATATTTAAAAAAGACTCCACTATAACAGCGTTGTAATATCTATACTCTTCTATACTAAAATTATTTATAGGCACTTTGTAATAAGGTGATGCCATGTGTATAAAAGCCTCTATCTTGCCAAACTTTTCAAATACCGCATCCACTATCCCTAAAGAGCCCTTCGATAAATCCCTTCTTATACAAAAAACCCCATCTATCTCATCGCAAGGGTTTTTACTGTTGTAAACAACAGCTATATTCTTACCCTCTTCTAAAAGCCTCTTTGCCACATAAAGCCCTATTCTTCTTGCTCCAGTGATTACAATAGCCATATCAATATAATATAGGATTATACCATTGATAGCGGTATAATATTTGTGGCTAAGGTTGTAAGTTAAATATACGTTAAATGAGAGTAAGCAAGAAAACAAAACTTACAGATGAAGAATTATACAACAGTACAGTTATTTAATTTACCATCAAAAGAAACCACCTTATACCGCTTACTATAAGCACATAAAATACAATCTACAAAATCTAAATTTCTTGATTTGAATATTTCAAGAGCTAAGATTGTCTGCTCATAATCTTGGACTTCAATACCTCTTAGATTGATAAGCTTCAACAATGTATCACTTATAACTTCTCTATCAATCTTATAAAGCTTTAATAAAACATATACTACTTCAGCAACAACAGATTGAATGATATAAAGCTTTGTTTTACCTGATATAGCGCCTTTGAATAACTCTTCTGATTTAGTATAAAGTTCTTGATGGTCTTTTAATAGATAACGTAGTATTACATTTGTATCAACTATTATCTTCATATCTATCTAGAAGCGCCTTGCTTGCAATTTTATTTTCCATTTCCATTATCTTATCTATAGGTTTATCTTTCATGGCATATTGATGCAAAATACCACCTAACTCCTGTACTGGCTTTATCACAAGCTTTTCATCTTCAATATACACCTCTACAACATTATTTTTCAATTTCTTTCTATACTCAGCTGGTACAGTAATCTGTCCTTTTTTAGTAATCTTTATAACTTTTACCTTACTCATAAGCTATATTATACCAATTTATGTTGAGTAACACTATCTTTCAATAGCTTACTTAAGATTTGGTAAGTGTATGTATGAGTTTAGCGCATCGCTATTCATGGTATCAAAGCTTTCTCTTCTCACCATGTATTCTTATCGCCTTTTAATAAGATTTCCACAAACAAAAATTTTAACAGAGGTACAAGTATACCACGGTTAAGTGTCCATAATGTTTGTGAGCTTGCACAGCTTTCTAATAAAAAAGAAGATAGTAATAAGCTGGCAATACTTTGATATCAATCCCATCAATAGTTAACTCATCTTTTTCATCAAGGGTAAGTATTATACCTTCTTTTGAACCCAAATATTTAGAAGCTTCCAATATACCCTCTATCTCCCTTTGTTTTGTCTTATACAAGCTCATTTCATAAGTTATCTGTATTGGTATGCAGTTTTTATCATGGCAAGCTATTATATCGCACTCCTTTTTTTCTTTAAAAAAGAAAATGTTATAGTCTCTCACCAAAAACTCTTTTACTACGGCATTTTCTAAAAGAGTACCCATATGTTCTTTAAAAGAGAAACTAAGAGCGTTTAAGAGCCCATTGTCCACCGCATAAACCTTCCTCTGGAATTCTGATTTTAAAATAGATTTATTGTATTTTTTCACAACAAAAAGAAAATATACATCCTGAAGCATTTCTAAATATTCATACAGACTGTCCTTGGCTATCCTATAACCCTGGGATTTAAGTTCATTGAATATGTTGTTTACAGATAGCATTTTCCCAACATTTTCTAACAATCTTTTTATAAAATACTTTAATGCGATGTGGTTTTTTATCTTGTATCTTTCTACCAAATCTCTATAAAACATTACCTCAAAGTAGTTTTGCAAAGTTTTTAATTTTAGGATTTTATCATCAAAAAATACAACCTCTGGAAAAGCCCCGTAGTAAAGATAATCTAAAAACTCTTTTCTTAAAATGGCTCTTTTTTCTATGTTGTAAAAATCGATCTCTTCAAAATAAAAGCCTCTAAACGTTAGAAACTCTTTAAAGGTTAAAGGAAACACCTCGTAAGTCAATGTCCTGCCTCTTAGGGCTGTGGCTATTTCCTTTGATAAAAGCTTTGAGTTTGAGCCGGTGA
The DNA here is from genome assembly GCA_023269915.1 of Hydrogenobaculum sp. Classification (GTDB taxonomy): domain Bacteria; phylum Aquificota; class Aquificia; order Aquificales; family Aquificaceae; genus Hydrogenobaculum. The sequence continues at coordinate 10,533 of JAGDWZ010000073.1, forward strand.
TATATATATTTTTTGTATATTTGTCGTAAACTCTTCTTACAAATTTTTCCCATCCTTCTATGTTCTGAATTTCATCAAAAAATATGTATACATCACTTAAAGAGATGTTGGGATATAGCTCTTTATAAGCTTCAAGAATTAGACCAAGGTCTTGGGGCATGGTAGACTTGTAAGATGACATATCAAGCCTTTCATCTTCAAAGTTTAAGTATAAAATCTTTTCTATAGGTACACTACCGAGCAATTTTTTTATAGTTTGAAACATAATGTAAGTCTTGCCACTTCTTCTTGCTCCTATCAAAGACACTATCTTGCCGGTGTTTAAAGGCAGCTCTATGTCTCTATTTAAAACCTTAGGGAAAGACCATTGATGGAACTCAGCTATGATTTGCTTGAACACATCTTTCCTTTTCATAAGGAAATTTTAACATAATTATTTCCTTTTTATAAGGAAAAATAAAGATAATCAAAATTTATATCTATCATCATAGTATTTGGCTTTTAATAATATTATCATTGTTAAGATGAGTGATTTTAAAATAAACAAAGAGCTTGATATAACCGGCGAGATTTGTCCTTTTACCTTTGTGAAAAGCAAGTTGGTCTTAGAGACTATGGAAAAAGGAGAGATATTAAGGGTAATAGTGGATTACGAACCATCGGCGGTTAGCGTACCAAAGAGTATGACGGATGAAGGCCAAGAAGTCCTTGCCACCAACAAGATAGACGATAAAAGATGGGAGATAATCGTTAGAAAAGCAAGATGAATATACTTATAGTAGTAACATCAAACCCTTTCTCAAAAGACTTTGACAGCGTATACAAACTATCAAAAGCCCTTGTAGATAAGGCTGATATTACTATATTTTTAAGCGGAAATGGTACTTACTGGCTTACTTACGATATGACAAAACAATTTTTAGATATGGGCATAAAGATAATATACTGCGCTCATTCGGCCCGTCAAAGGGGGATTGAAGAGTCTATAAAGTCACAAAACTTTATATCTAGCTCTTCTTACGATATGTTTAGAAAAATATCAGAGTTTGACAAGGTTATAAACTTTAATTAATATGATAAGCTTTATACTTAAATCAGAACCTTTTTCTTGGAAAGCCCACGA
>JAGDWZ010000073.1:11755-13518 GCA_023269915.1 Hydrogenobaculum sp.
TTAATATGATAAGCTTTATACTTAAATCAGAACCTTTTTCTTGGAAAGCCCACGAGGGGTTGAGGCTTGCCGCTGCAAGCGGTATAACAAACGATACAAACGTAATATTCACCGGAGATGGAATATACACCATAACGAAATGGCGCCCAGAAGCTCTTGGTATAGCGAGTTTTGAGAAAATGATAGAGCAGATGGGTATGTTAAATGTAAGCTTTTATGCCGAGAGTTCCTGTATAGAATCAAGAGGTCTGAAGGCTTTTGAATTTATAATAGAGCCTAAGATTATATCTTCTGAAGAAGTAAAAAATATTATATCAAAATCAAAGGCGGTGCTTGTATGGTAGAAAACCCAAACACCGTTTGGCTTGTAAGAAAGTTTGGAGATTTTAAAAGTAGCTTACCTTCTGAAAACGATATTGTAGTACTTATCCAAGATGCGGTGTTAAGAGCACCAAACAAAAACTGGTACTTGTGCAAAGAAGATGTATCTGCAAGAGGTTTAAAAGTTCAAGAAGAATTTTTGCTTAGCTGGGAAGACATAGCAAAACTTATACTAAAAGCTAAAAACGTGGTGGTGTGGTAAATGTGGTATATATCAAAAACCTTTAGATTCGAAGCTGGTCACAGGGTCTGGAAGCAAAACCTAGCATGTTCAAGGGGCTCAAGTTTGGGTTCTGATTGCATAGAAAACAAGTGTGTAAACCTGCATGGACATAGCTATGAAATAGAGGTGGTGCTATCATCAAACGTACTTGACAATCAAGACATGGTGATGGATTTTCATCATCTTAAAAGCGCCCTAAACCCTCTTATAGACCAATTTGACCATAGTTTTATCATAGATAAAAACGATCCACTTTTTGAGGCTTTTAACAAACTAAATCAAGAACATGGGTTAAAACTCACAGTGGTGGATTTTTGCCCCACAGCAGAAGCACTGGCAAAATATATATATCACTATACCAAAGAAAAGCTTGAAAAAGCAGGGCTTTTAAACGAAGTAAACGTATATAAAATAATTGTTTGGGAAACAAAAACATCAAAAGCTGAATATATAGGAGAAGGATTATGAGCGTAAGGCACAAGGTAAAAGAGCTTATAGACAAAAAATATGAAGAGCTTGAAAAGATAGAGAAAAACCCTATAAAAGTGTATGTGGTGTTTAGCCCAAAAGACAATCTGGAGGATTTTGACCCAGAACTAGCGGAAGTGTTGGAGTTTGAGGTAGACAAAGAAACTGAAGAGTCAAAAAAGAAATTCTTAGATAGGCTTTTAAGAGAGGTACTTGAATCTGAAGTGAAAAATATGGTTTGGTGCGGATTTGTGGTGGATACAAAAGAAGAGCTTATACCAATATTAGAGCATATACCTCAAGATAAAATGGTAGAGTTTATAAACCTAAAAAAAGAAGAGTAGATGCCGTCTTTGATACTTTTGGCAGCTGGTGTAGGTAAAAGAGCCGGCATAAAAAAACAGTTTATAAAGTTTAAAGATATACCTCTTTACGCTTTTACCCTTAGAAAGGTAGCAGATCTTTTCAATGAGATAATAATGACAGTCCCTCAAGATGTGGAGCCAAATATTTTATACGATGCCCATAAGTTTGGAGCGAAGTTTATATACGGTGGCAAAGAAAGGCAGGATTCTGTTAGGATAGCCCTTGAAATGGTAAAAGAAGATACTGTGGTAATCCACGATAGCGCAAGACCCTTTGCCAGTAGAGAAGTGTTTAAGAAGGTTATGGAGCTTGAGAGCTACGACGG
>JAGDWZ010000071.1 GCA_023269915.1 Hydrogenobaculum sp.
AAACATACCTCTCTCATATACTTGGGCTTATCCAAGATGGTATAATATTTGATGATGCAAGAATATAGTGCAGATGCGATAAAAGTTGTTACTGGATTAGAGCATGTGAGATTACGTCCCTCAATGTATATAGGGGACATATCCGAAAGAGGGCTTCATCACCTTATATGGGAGATAGTGGACAACTCTGTAGATGAGGCGATGGCGGGGTATGCCACCCATATAAGGGTACATATACATCAAGATGATTCTGTGAGCGTAGAAGACAACGGAAGAGGTATACCCGTTTATATACATCCTGAGGTTGGGAAACCGGCGGTAGAGGTGGTGCTTACGGTTCTTGGGGCGGGCGGCAAGTTTGATAAAAAGGTTTATCAGTATTCAGGTGGTCTTCACGGTGTTGGGGCTTCTGTGGTAAATGCCCTTTCAGAATGGCTTATAGTAGAGGTTTACAGAGACGGCAAGATATACAGACAAGAGTACGAAAGAGGTGTGCCGAAAACAGAGCTTAAAGTTATAGGGGAAACCACCAAAACTGGTACAAAGATAACTTTTAAACCAGACAAAGAAATATTTGAAACCACAAAAATAAAGTTTGACATAGTAGAAAAAAGGATAAGGGAGTTAGCTTATTTAAATAAAAACGTCACTTTTGAGTTAATAGACGATAGGCTTGACAAACAGCTTACTTATAAGTTTGAAAGGGGTATCGTGGAACTTGTAGAATATTTGGCAGAGGGCAAAGAACCTCTTTTTGACGATGTGGTTTATGTGGAATCTGCCAAAGAAGGAACTATCGTAGAGATAGCTTTTAAATATACTAAAGATTATAAAGAATCTTTAGAAAGCTTTGTAAACAACATAAAAACCATAGAAGGCGGTACCCATGTCACGGGTTTTAGAAGTGCTTTGTCTAAAGTGGTATCAAAATTGGCTCAAAATATAAAGATTTCAAAAGAGTTAAAGGAGATGTTTACGGGGGAGGACCTAAGAGAAGGGCTTGTGGCGGTAGTTTCTTGTAAAGTACCAGAACCTCAGTTTGAAGGTCAAACCAAAACAAAGCTAGGAAATCAAGAGACAAAAACCATAGTAGAATCAATAGCTACAGAATTTCTTACAGATTATTTTGAAAAGCATCAAGACATTTTAAAACTTATAGTGGAAAAAGCTATAGAGGCTGCTTTGGCAAGAGAAGCTGCCAAAAAGGCCAAAGACTTGGTAAGAAGAAAATCCTTTTTGGAAGATACATCCTTACCGGGTAAGCTAGCGGACTGCTCTGAAAAGGACCCTTCAAAATGCGAGATATTTATAGTAGAGGGTGAGTCAGCAGGTGGTTCTGCAAAGCAAGGAAGAGACAGAAGATTTCAGGCTATACTACCTTTAAAAGGCAAAATATTAAATGTAGAAAAAGCAAGGCTCGATAAAGCTCTTTCCAATGAGGAGATAAGAGCCATTATATCTGCTCTTGGTTGCAACATAGGTGAAGATATAGATCTTGGCGCTTTGAGATACCACAAGACCATCATTATGACAGATGCTGATGTGGACGGGTCTCACATAAGGACGCTTCTTTTAACATTTTTCTATAGGTTTATGACCAAGCTAATTGAAAACGGCCATGTTTATATAGCCCAGCCCCCTCTTTACAAGGTAAAGATAGGTAAAAAAGAATCTTATATAAAAGACGATAAAGAGCTTGAAAAATTCTTATTAAATATCATAAAAACAGATGTTTCTATAATAGACGCTTCCTCAAACACTTATAGAGGTGATGTGCTTATAAATATCTTAAATACTATTAAAGAACAGCAGGGCAACGTATCGGAGCTTTTAAACAAAAGAAACAAAGAGGTGATAGATTATCTTCTTAAAAACAAAATAGACGAAAGCTATCTAAAAGACGAAAATAAAGCCAAAAAGCTTTTAGAAGATATAAAGTCTATGAAAAGTGTAAGCAGTGCAAAGTTGAGATACGATGATTTTGATGGTTCTTATTCTATAGTCATATACGATATACACCAAAACTTTAGTATTATAGATATAGATTTTCTTACATCTGGTACTTATAAGAAGCTCTTTGAAGAGCATAAGGAATTTTTCTCATATCCTATAAGCCTAAAACTGGGACATAAGACAAAGGTTATAGAAAGTCCAGTGGAAGATTTTTACCAAGAAGTGATAGCCTTTGTAAAAGACGGCATAGAGATACAGCGTTACAAAGGTCTTGGTGAGATGAACCCAGAGCAACTTTGGGAAACCACTATGAACCCTGCCACTAGAAGGCTTTTGAAAGTGTCTTTGGAAGATGCGGCTGAGGCCGATAGAATTTTCTCAATACTCATGGGAGAAAGCGTAGAGCCAAGGCGAGAGTTTATAGAGACCTATGCTAAGGAGGTAAGAAACCTAGATGTTTAATAGAGCTATAGTAGGATTGGATGGTTCTAAGCCGTCTTTTGTAGCTTCTTACTACGGACTTGAGCTTGGCTCAAAGCTAAATATTCCTGTAGTGGGAATACACGTTTTAGATAGTACTTTAACCGAAGAGAGCCTTTTGGCGGATTTGGCCGGAGTTTTGGGCTTTTCTTATTACGAAGGCATAAGCGCTAAGGTAAAAGAGTTTTTAGAAAAAGAATCAGAGACCCTTTTAGATGAATTTAGCACGTTGGGAAGAAAGCTAAACGCCAAGGTATCTACGCTCCAGACTTGGGGCAATCCTGCCAAAGAGATAAGTTCTCAAGCTGACAAAGAAGATATCGTATTTGTTGGAAGACCATCACACGAAAAGGCTATAAAAGGTATACACATAAGCTCAACTTCCGAACAGGTTATAAGAAGAGCCGACTGTCCAGTTTTTGTGGCTTTTAAAGAAGAGTATAAACCCATAGAAAGCATTATGATATGCCATGATGGTAAAGAAGAGGATGATAAACTTGTAGATTTTACAAAAAATCTAAACAAATTATACAACGCAAAACTATACTTATACCACGCCGATGAACTTGGCTCTAAAAAAGAAAGGTTAGAAAACTTAGTAAAGGATTCAAATATTGAGCTTATAGTAGAAAAAAATATTGCAGAAGATGGAATTATAAAAACATCGGAAAGGCTAAATACAGATTTGGTAATACTTGGTTCTCACAAAAAGAAGTTGGTACACTTTTTCATGGGTAGTACTACAACTTTTGTATTTCATTATATAAAAACCAATCTTTTAGTGGTAAAATGATGTTTAACAACACCCTTATTGTGGGTCTTGGTCTTATAGGGGGGTCTTTGGCTTTTGATATTAAAAGCAAAAAACTATCGCAAAATGTATATGCATTAGACAAAGACCAAAGTGCGCTAAAAAGTGCCGTTGATAAAGGCATTATAGAAGGGGGGTTTGAAGAAGATATAGAATATGATTTTATAATATTTTGCAATCCCATATCAAGTTTAGAAGACACAGCAAAAATATTAGAAAAATATATAAAAAATACCCTTATCACAGATGTTGCCTCGGTGAAAGAGTACCCAGAAAACGTTTTAAAGCCTATTTTTAAAGAAAATTATATAGGTTCTCATCCCATAGCTGGTTCTCATAAAAACGGCTTTGAAAACGCATCAAAGGATTTGTTTAAAGATAGGCTTGCTGTAATATGCCCTACGGATTTATCCAAAGAAGAATATATTTTTAAACTAAAAGACTTCTGGGAAAGGCTAGGAAGCAAGGTAGAGATTATGGATTCAAAAACCCACGATAAAATCTTTGCTATTACCTCTCATCTTCCACACCTTATAGCCTATACTCTCACAAAAAGTTTGCCAGAAGAATACAAAAACTACGTAGGGCAGGGGTTTTTAGATACCACAAGAATAGGGGCAAGCCAATCTGGTCTTTGGACAGACATATTTCTTTACAATCAAGAACATCTTTTGGAGAGTATTGAGCTTTTCAAAAAACATTTAGCGTATTTGGAAAACATCATAAAGCAAAAAGATAAAGAACGTCTTGCAAAAGCTTTGGAAGAGATATCAAACAAAAGAAAATCTTTATAAAAACCTCTCCAACGCTTTACCAAACATTGCAAAAGCTATAAGCTTTAAAGCTCTTGAAAAAAGTGCCATAGCTATAAATCTGTAATATCCAAATCTAAGTATGCCTGCTATCCAGTTTATTACGTAAAAGGGTTCTCCTATTAATATAGCAAAAGCGCCGTATTTGTGGAAAAGAGCTTCCGTTTTTCTGAATTTATTTTCTGATACAAACCTAGATACTGCTTTGTAGCCGTAGTTATAGCCTATATAATAAACAATAGAAGCCCCTATGAAATCTCCAAACAAAGCGCAAAAAGCTACCAAATAAAGGTTCATTTTGTAAACTGTGCCTGCTGTCATAAGAGGAAGCGTAGAAAGCGGAAAAACGCTTGATTCTATGAGCCCAACCAAAAATATACCTATGTATCCAAGTTTTAAAAGGTTCATAAGCTACTCCTTGTATAGATTTTCAAAGGCATTTTTAAAAGACTCTTTGTCAGAGCAAACCACAAACACTTCTTGTACAGATGTGCCGTTTTTGTATAGAAGCTTAAAACCTGAAGATGTTTCATATTGCAAAAACAAGCCCTTAGAACCGCGTCCTTTGTTGTTTCTAAATATCCTTCCAGGTATTACAGCTTCTACTATCTCTATCTCTAAAACAGGCCTTATATACTTATCAAAACCTTCCAACGTATGATGCTCAAGCTTTAATTTGCCTTTTCTATATTTACTCATAAAAGATGACAGGTGTTGTTAAGATAATCTACATAAAATCTGTCTTCTACAAGCCTTAGTTTTGAAATACCGGTGTTGTCTGTGTGTATATTCCAAAGGGGAGCTTTAAAGCCCGTGGCTTCCATAATAAATCCGTGTATAAACCCACCATGGGATACAACTGCTATCTGTTCATGTTTTTGGGATTTTATTATATCTATAAACTCTCTTACTCTTTTTAAAAAAGATTCTTTGGACTCTTGGGTAGGTAAAGGGTTTTCCAAAGGGTCCTTAGACCATGCCATCATCATCTCTTTGTAATCTCTAAACATGTCTAAAAAGTTTTTACCCTCTAGCTCTCCAAAAGATATTTCTCTTATACGAGGTTCTATGATTAGCTCTTTGTTTAGGGCTTTTGATAAAAAAATGGCAGTTTTTAAAGCTCTTTTTTGGAAAGAAGTGTAGATGACGTCTATTTTTTTGTTTTTAAAAGCCAAAGACAAAAGTTTTGCTTGTATGTATCCAAGCGGTGTTAGTTCGCTGTCTAAACTTCCTTGAAATATGCCCTTTTCATTGTATTCACTTTGAGCATGTCTTATAAGGTATATATGTTTCATCGCTTGTATATTTTAGCATAAAAGAGCCCCTTATCCAAATCTACCCGTTATGTAGTCTTCTGTGAGTTTTTCTTTTGGATTTGTAAAGATGGTTTCAGTTTTATCAAACTCTATAAGTTTACCAAGATACATAAAAGCCGTATAGTCTCCTATACGAGCTGCTTGTTGCATGTTGTGGGTTACTATTACTATAGCCATCCTTTTTTTGAGCTCTATAATAAGTTCTTCTATTTTAGCGGTGGATATAGGATCAAGAGCTGAAGTTGGCTCATCAAACAAAAGTACTTCAGGGTTTACTGCTATTGCTCTTGCGATTACAAGGCGTTGCTGCTGACCACCTGATAAGGAAAAGGCATTTTCATGAAGCCTGTTACCCACTTCATCCCAAAGAGCCGCCATTTTTATAGCTGCTTCAACTCTATCTCTTAATTCTGTTTTATTGTTTATGCCCATAAGCCTAAGACCAAAGGCTACATTTTCAAATATTGACATAGGAAACGGTGTTGGCTTTTGGAAAACCATACCTATTCTGCTTCTTAATATGATTAAATCTGTAGATTTTGATAAAATGTTTTGGTTGTCAAATATTATTTCTCCTTCATACTTTATACCCGGGTAAAGGTCGTGCATACGGTTTAGACATCTTAGCAAGGTGGTTTTACCGCATCCGCTAGGTCCTATAAGAGCAGTTACTTTTTTATCTGGTATTGGCATATTTATGTTTTCTAAAGCTGGTTTTAACCCTTTTTTATAGTAAAAATTTAGGTTTCTTATATCGATTTTGGCGTTTTCTATGGCTATTATGCTACTCATGATGTTGCTCCTCTATCCTTTGTTTATTTTAGTCATACGCCTTGCCACATACATAAACGGGGCTGTAAAAGAACCACCGTGCACCAAGTATTTGGCTATTATAACCGCAGCCAAGACGCCTAACGTAAGAACAAATCCAGCTGCCCAGGCTTGTTCGTGCCACTCATGGTAAGGACCTGTGGCGTATATAAATATTGTTATCGTAAGGGTTGCCATAGGTTTTAAGAGGTTGAAGGTGGTATGGTCGTTGTTGAAGGATGTAAAAAGAAGAGGTGCAGCTTCACCCGCCATCCTTGCAAGTCCAAGTATTACACCTGTAAGTATGCCAGTCTTGGCAGCTCTCATAGTAACTTTTTTTATCACATAGTGCTTATAAGCACCTAAAGCGTAGGCGGCTTCTCTCATCTCTTTTGGTACAAGCTTTAGCATCTCATCGGTGGCTATCGTAATGTAAGGAAGGGATAAAATTGAAAGTGCTACAGAACCAGATAAGCCGTTAAAACTATGAAGCGGTGCTACAAGTATTACATATACAGCAGCACCTATTACTATAGCTGGCATTGATATAACTATATCGGCCAAATTCCTTATAAATATAGCCCACCAAGTGCCTCTACCATACTCTGCCAAAAAGATACCAGCCATTATTCCTATTGGTGTACCTATGAAGGCGGCTATCGTAGTTATAAGAAACTGTCCTATAAAAGCCATCCTAAGACCGCCACCTGGCATTCCCGGTGGGGCCGGGTCTTGTGTAAAGAAATCAAGATTTAAATACTCATAACCGTGATATATTATAGATACTAATATCCAGCCTAAAAATAGAATACCGTAAAGTGCAGCTAACGTGGATAAAATCATGATTATGTTGCTTTTTATAACTCTTGCTTTTATCCTCACGTTTTCCATCTTCTTTCCAATCTCCATACAATCAATTTTGCTATAGCAAGGGTACTAAAAGATATGGTAAGAAGTATCAAAGCAAGATAAAATAAAGCCGATAGATAAAGGTGTGTCATGGCCTCTGTAAACTCGTCTGCCAGAGTCACCGTTATGGTGGTTACAGAGTTTAACAAAGAAAGCATGTCTAAAAGGCTTCCTGGGTTGTGATTGTTTCCATTTACAAAAGATACTGCCATAGTCTCGCCGAGCGCCCTACCTATGGCAAATATACCAGCTCCAAAAATACCAGAAGATACGTAAGGCATCACCACTTTTCTTATCACTTCCCATCTTGTGGCACCAAGCCCGTAAGCGGACTCTTTTACCACTTCTGGTACCAAAGAAAAGGCATCTTTTATAAGAGATGACATGAAAGGCGTAATCATGATAGAAAGTATTACAGCTGTAGTAAGCGTGTCTATCCCAATACCGGGACCGTTGAATAAAAATCCTATTATCGGTAACGTAGCAAGATGGTCAAGTATCCATGGTTCTACATGATTTTGCATAACCGGTGCTAATACAAAAAGCCCCCACATACCATATATAACAGTTGGTATCGCTGCTAAAAGCTCAATAGCGGTTGTTACTATCGGTTTTAACCAATGAGGGGCAAGTTCTGTTATATATATAGCTACTCCTATGCTTATGGGTGCGGCAAATATAAAAGCCCATAATGTAACGTATATAGAACCAAAAAGAGGCGTAAAGGCTCCAAAGTGATTGTCAACTGCATCCCAGCTTTTACTGGTTATAAAATGCCATACACCAAAAGTTTTTATAGCGGGGTACGCTTCTATGAAAAGTACGACAAAGACCATTATAACTACAAGAGGTATTAATGCTGCTGCGATAAAGGCTGCTATTTTAAATAAAGCATTTCCTACCTTGCCATTTCTTTTCATAGGAAGAGCGGAGCGATAAACCCCGCTATCTTTTAATTCTATCATAATTTTAGCTTTTAGTTATTACCAACTTAACTTACCAGCTTAAGCCGTTTTTCTTCCAAGAGGCCATTATTTCTTTTTTCACAAAATCTGGAAGAGTGATGTAGTCAAGAGCTCTTAGGTCGGCGTCGCCGTGATTAAACACCCATGTATAGTATTGTAATACGTAAGAGTTTGTATTTTTACCTTTTGGAAGCAGTACAAATGTAGGACCTTCTATAGGATACGAGTATTTGCCTGGAGGGTTTGGAAGCTCCATATAAAAGTCGTTTTTCATGGCTTCGTTCCAATTTGCTTGTTTGGCGGCAGCTATCATGGTTTGCATTGTAGGGGCTACCCACCAGCCAGCTTTGTTTTCAAGCACTGCTACGTTAAAGTGATTTTGTTTGAAGTATGCGTATTCTACATAACCTATGGCACCTCTTACTCTCATGATGTAGTTTGTGACTCCTTCAGAGCCTTTTCCACCTATACCTACTGGCCATGGTACAGATGTGTTGAAACCTATCTTGTGAGCCCACTCAGGACAAACCTTTGTAAGATAGTTTGTGAATATCCAAGTGGTACCAGAACCATCTGCTCTATGGACTGGTGTTATTGGTATATGCGGTAAGTTTAATTTTGGATTTGTGGCTTTTATCTCAGGGTCATCCCAATATCTTACTTTACCCAAGTATATATCGCATATTTGCTTACCGGTGAGATGAAGTTGGTAGTTGCCAACACCAGGTATGTTGTAGCCCATCACAACACCACCTATGGCATCTGGCCATTGAATTAGGCCTCTTTGTTTTAACTCTGCAGGTTTTAACGGTGCGTCAGATGCGCCAAAATCTATGGTTCTTTTTGTGGCTTGGAGTATACCACCACCAGACCCTATGCCTTGGTAGTTTACGTGGTTACCTGTGGCTTGTCTAAAATGAAGAGCCCATCTTTGCATGACCGGCTCTATAAAGGTAGAACCTGCTCCAGTTATAGTCCAAGCCATTGCACCTTGCAAGCTACCAGCAAATATAGCTAAGGCTAACACTTTTTTCAACTTCATACAAACCTCCTTACATTTTGATGCTTTTATTATAAAAAACTATTGTTAATTTTTTGTTAAGATGCCAAAGAAAACTCTATGCCATGTTTGCTTAGCTCGTCTATGAGGTTTTTTGAAAGCACCACTTCTTTGGAGGTTTGTACCAAAGCTTTATAATATGCGGTATCAAGTTCTAAAAGCACTTTTTGGGTTTTCATGATGTCTTGAATATCGCAAGATTGCGAATCATATTTATCCAACAAGAGCTTAAGTTTTTCTATAAAGCCGTTTTTTGCTCTATTTTCATCTATTTTTAAGGTAATGGTGTTGTACTGATTTAAAAGAGCATCAATAGAATATATGTCGTTTGCTACTATCTTAACGCTCTCATTTTCAATATCTATATCAAGGGTGCCTTTTACTACCACTACCTCGTCTTCTTTTACGATATTTTCGGAGGATATGTATCTATCTGGAAATACTACTACCTCCACTATATCGGTTTTGTCTATAAGGTTGAATATTGCCATATATGTACCGTTTTTTGTCTTTTTTATCTGCAAATCGCTTATAACCCCAGCGAGTATGTACTCTTTTCCTATGTCGTCCTGAACAACATCGTCTATGTCTTCTATATTCGTTATGTTGTTTATATGGGAAAGAACCCATTGATATTTATCAAGTGGATGACCAGAGATGTAAAAACCAAGCACCTCTTTTTCGAGCTTCAATATGTCTAAACCGGTGGTAGACTTGTTCACTGTAGCAGACTTATCAGTGGGTTGGTGGGTTTTTACACCAAAAAGAGACCTTTGGGCTACGTTAGATACATCTTGAGAACTTAAAAGTCTTGCTAGAAACTCTTCTCTATTTTTGTATCCACTCTTTTCTATAATGCTATCGAATGCTCCCGCTTTTGAAAGAGCTTCCAACACCTTTTTATTTACTTTTCTATTGTCTGTGTTTTTGGTAAAATCCTGAAAACTTATGAAATCTCTACCTATTTTTTCTTGTACAGATTTTATATGTGCTGCGGTATCTTCACCAACGCCTTTTATCCTGCCAAGCCCAAACCTTATATGCTTTTCGGTTTCTATCTTAAAATCCACGGAAGACTTGTTTATATCTGGTGGTAATACGTTTATGCCAAAAGACTTTGCATCTTTTATAAGGTTTATAAACTTTTTGTCCGAGTTCTCTGTAGAAAATTTAACCGTGTAAAACTCATCTGGATAATAAAGCTTCATATAAGCAGTCCAAAAAGATATATATCCGTAAGCCACTGAGTGAGATTTGTTGAAGGAGTATGAGGCAAACTCTTCTATTTCAGACCAGAGTTTTTCTATCTTTTCTTTTGGGTATCCTCTATCGCAGCTTCTTCTTATGAAATCGTCTTTTATTTTAGCCATGAGGTCTGCCTTTTTCTTACCTATGGCTTTTCTTAAGTTATCGGCTTCTCCCATGCTAAAACCAGCTAGTATGTTTGATATAAACATTATTTGCTCTTGATAAACAATAAGACCATAAGTTTCCTTCAGCACTTCTTCAAGCTCTTCAAACTCGTACTCTATCTTTTCCCTACCTAGCTTCCTGTTTATAAATTTATCTACCATGCCACTTTTTATTGGACCAGGCCTGTAAAGAGCCAAAGCAGCTACTATGTCCTCAAATCTATCTGGTTTTAGGCGTTTGATAAGCTCCCTCATACCCTTTGATTCAAGTTGAAACACCCCTACAGTGTTGCCTGTGGATAGAAATTCGTAAATTTCTTTGTTGTTAAAATCCAAAGACAAGAAATCTATTTCTATACCTTTGTTTTGTTTTACAAGCTCTTTCATCTTCCATAGTTCTGTGAGGGTTTTGAGCCCAAGAAAATCCATTTTAACAAGCCCAAGCTCCTCCAGATGTGCCATATCGTATTGAGTGGCTATGTTTCCTGATTCGTCATCTTTTACAGATTTGTCAAGGTAAAGTGGTGCAAGTTCTATAAGAGGTTTTGGCGCTATCACAATGCCAGCGGCATGTAAGGATGTATGCCTTGTGAGACCTTCTAGTTTTATAGATATTTCTACAAGCTCTTTTATTTGCGGGTCTTTTTTTGCAAGCTCTCTAAACTTTTTTACGTTATCTTCAATATCTCCTCTATGTCCGTATCTTTCCATCAATTCTTCTATAGGTGTTATATACATTTCTTCGAGGCTCAGCCATGTACCTTGTACGTTGCCCTGAGGTATTAACTTTGCCAAAACATCCGCGTCTTTGTAAGCCATGCCCATAGCTCTAGCCACATCTCTTAGGGTCTGTTTGGCTTTCATGGTGTTGTAAGTGATTATCTGGGCTACAGAATCTTTGCCGTATTTTTCTTTTACGTATTCTATAACCCTGTCTCTGTTGTCCATGCAAAAGTCTACATCTATGTCTGGCATTGATATACGTTCTGGATTTAGGAACCTTTCAAAGATGAGCCCGTGTTTCAAAGGGTCTACGTCGGTAATGTTTAATGCAAAAGCTACCAACGAACCAGCAGCCGAGCCTCTTCCGGGACCCACTGGTATGTTGTTTGATTTTGACCAATTTATGAAATCAGATACTATGAGAAAATAGCTGTCAAATCCCATATTTTTAATAACGTCAAGCTCGTAGTTTAGTCTATCCCAATACTCTTTTTCTGGTATGTCTTTACTTATTTGAGACTTTTGTATACGGCTTTTAAGACCATTTATGGCCAACTCTTTTAAATAATCTGATATGTTGATTTTTGATGCTTCTTCTTTTAAAAACTCTGGAAACTTGTACGACTTATCTTCAAAAACGCTTAAAGAATCTGAAATCTTTTCTGAAATCTCTACAGTGTTAAGAAGAGCTTTTTCCCAACCGTCCCATTTTCCTTCAAACTTTTTATACATTTCTTCATAAGAGGCAAAGTGCATGCCCTCATAATGTCCAAAAGCATCTTCTCCAAGTTCTTGAAGGGTTTTCTTCATCTGTATTGCCATTAGCACATTGTGGGCTTTTAAGTCTTCTTCTAAAAGATAGTGACAATCGTTGGTGGCGGCAAATTTGACATCGTATTTTTTCGCTATCTCTATGAGCGTTTTGTTGGCGGTTTCCTGAGCAGGTATATGGTTTGATTGAAGTTCAAGGTAAAGGTCATCTCCAAATATATCTTTGAATTTTTTTACCCACGAATAAGCCATTTCTTCGTTGCCTTGGGCAGCGTAAAAAGTAGGCACACCTTTAAGGCAGGCGGTGAGCGCAATAAGTCCTTCGGAGTATTGTTCCAAAACCTCATAATCTATCCTTGGTTTGTAGTAAAAGCCTTCTACAAATGCTATAGATGAGAGCTTCATAAGATTTTGAAGGCCTATATCATTTTTTGCCAAAAGTATGATGTGGTGATTTATCCTATCGGTTATGTTGTCTTCTGTGCCTTTGCCTTTGCGTTCGGTCCTTTTCCCGGTGGTAAAATAAGCTTCCATACCTATTATAGGTTTTATTCCGTTTGCCTTCATCTCTTTGTAAAAGCTCATAGTCCCAAAGAGATTTCCGTGGTCTGTGATGGCTACCGCTCTATAACCGTATTCTTTCGCTTTTTTTGCCAAATCCTTTATCTTTATGGCTCCGTCCAAAAGCGAATATTGAGTGTGAAGATGAAGATGCACAAAATCCTTCATAGATTTGATTATATTTGTAATTTAGCTATTTGGTGTTGTCTTTTTAGGCTTTATTGAAAAGACATTCTAAATACTTTTTCATAAGTATATAGTGCTTTTAGTTTTTGAAATTAAACTACAAAATTTTAAGTTTGCCATAAATCTCTTCTTAGGAGTTTTAAGAGTATAAGTAGGTTGAAATAATATATAAATCAATCAAAGGATAACTATTTTACAGCTTCAAATCTAAAAGCGACAAGTCTGCCACGCACCACAAGTCTACCACGCCACACAAGTATACCACGCACCACAAGTCTGCCACGGTCTACAAGTATACCACGGTTTACAAATAGCTAGATAAACACAACCCTTGTTATAGCTTCCCTAGGCTTGCAAAGTTAAATATCTTGAAGCTAACGCTTATCATCCATCACTACTATTTTTCCATTTTTGACCAGTAATGTCTTATCTTTAGATAGCTTTATTTTTTTCTTGTTTTCTAAAAGCTTTAAAA
>JAGDWZ010000043.1 GCA_023269915.1 Hydrogenobaculum sp.
GTTTCGCTCCCATAAGGCAGATTTACCAACCAGTCAACCCACTTTCAATAACAAAATTACAAGCTTTTATAAGCACTTATACAATGGTATAAATTATGTTATTTGTAAAAAATTTACTACTAAAGGTGATAAAAATAGATAACTTAAAAGTATTGTCTATCAATATCTAGCCGGTTTTTATAATATCAGACAGAGCTAAGGAAAGCATTGATTTTTCGTAAACACAAAAATTTCACAAAGGCGATTTATATAATATTACTTTTAAATAGCACCATACCTATATTCAGCTGTTGAAGTGAGCCGTTGGCTTTTAAGCCAACCAAAGCTAAAAATTGTTATAGCATATTTTTTAGAGTTATGGTTGTATTTTAGGAATCTAGTTTTTGAAATTTACAAAATCTTAACATTATAGTATTATAATAATATTATGGGATACATAGAAACTGATGTGCTTACAATTGGTGCTGGAGGAGGTGCATATCCAGGTGCTTTTAGGTTGGCTAAGGCTGGTTTTGATGTGATAATGGTAGATAAAAAAGGGGTGATGAGTGGTAATTGCTTGGCGGAAGGGTGTGTGCCATCAAAAGTCATAAGAGAGCAAATACATACTTACATTAGGTTTAGGACTTTTAGCGGTACGGAAAGCCCGGTAGATTATAAAAAGATAATAGCTAAAAAAGACGAGGTGCAAAACGTAAGATATAAGCTTCACGAAGAAGAGTTAAAAGCATATAAAAACCTTAGGCTTTTAAAAGGTGTAGCCCGTTTTAAAGATGAGCACACCGTTGTTGTGGAAAGCGACAAGGGGGAAGATACTATAAAAGCAAAGCATATAATAATAGCTTCTGGGGCTGATGTGTTTGTACCGCCTATAAAAGGAAAAGAGTATGCTATAACAAGCACAGATATATATAAATTAAATCCAAATCTTAATTATATACCAAAGGATTTTGCCATAGTAGGTGGTGGATATATAGGCTTAGAAACGGCGTTTTATTTTGCCAGCCTAGGCTCTAACGTTTATATATTTGAAAAGCTAGATAGGGTTTTAGCTGGCATAGATAGGTACGCTACCCAAACGCTTTTAAAATACCTTCCAAAAAATATCAAGATATTTACATCTGTAGAAGTAGAGGAAATAGCTTTAAAAGATAAGAAAAAGTTGATTTCTTATAAAGAAGGTGATAATATCAAATCTTTAGAAGTGGATGAGGTGCTTTTGGCGGTGGGAAGGCGACCTGTAATACCAGATGGAGCTGATAAATTTTTACATATAAACAAAGCTATAGAGATAAACAACGCCTGCCAAACAAACATACCACATATATACGCCTCTGGTGACGTGAATGGTAAAGTGCCGCTCTTCCATGCTGCTATAAGACAATCTATGGTATGTGCTTACAACATCATGGCCAACAATACGCCCATTGACTACGCTGATTTTGAAAATGTACCTTTTACGGTTTTTACAATACCAGCCATGTCTTTTGTAGGTATTACAAAAGAAAAAGCTGAGAAACTTGGTGTTGATATAGTAGAATCAAGCTTTGACCTGAGAGAAGACTCAAGGGCTGAAATATATTCTGAAGAAGGAGAGCTAAGGCTGTTTTTTGATGCTAAAAGCCTAAAACTTATAGGTGCTTACATAGTGGGTACAGACGCCGAACAGCTTGTATCTCATCTTGGACTTGCTATAAAGCTTGGGGCTACTGCAAAGGATTTGGCAGAATATCAAGACCAACATCCGATGACCCAAGAGTGTATATCAAAAGCCGCTAGGAAGCTATTTTGACTGTCTTACTTCATAGCGTATTTTTAAATTGTGTATAGCTTTTAAGACATGATAGATACTCATTGTCATTTGGATTTGTTGGAAAAAGAGGACTTTGAAGAGGCTATAAACGATGAATCTTTGGAATACCTAATTACGATAGGTTTTGATAAGAAGACTTGTGAAAACGCCGTAGAAATAGCTTCAAAATACGATAAGGTATATTGTGCTGTGGGTTTTCATCCAAACGATGTGGCGGATCTGACGGAAAAAGATATACTGTGGTTAGAAGAGCTTGCCAAATCCAATAAAAAAGTAAAAGCCATAGGTGAGATAGGATTAGATTACTACAGGTCAAAAGATTTAAAAGACAAGCAAATAGAGTACTTTAATATACAGCTAGAACTTGCCAAGAAGCTCGGCCTTCCAGTGGTAATACACTCAAGGGACGCTGAAGAAGATACTATAAAAGTGCTTGAAAATCACAAAAATGTGGGTGGTGTGCTCCATTGTTTTAGCGGTTCTTTGGATTTCATGAGAAAAGGCGTGGAGCTTGGTTTTTATATCTCTTATTCTGGCAACATCACTTTTAAAAATGCCCAAAGCTTAAGAGAAGTGGTGTCCAAAACCCCCACTTACAGGCTTTTGATAGAAACAGATAGCCCTTGGCTTGCACCAACGCCTCATAGGGGTAAGAAAAATAAACCCTCTTATATATGGCATACTGCCAAAGTTATGAGTGAGCTTATACCAAATTCAAGCCTTGAAGATATAGACAGGACCACATCTGCCAACGCCAAGCTTTGCTTTAACTTAGGTTTTGATACAAACAAAGATACCATTACATACGTTATAAACAACAAGCTTTATATAAACCCCACCAACAAATGCAACCTTCACTGTAGCTTTTGTGAAAGAGAAAGGGATAGAAACTTTATGGTAAAAGGCTATTGGGTATGGGTAAAAAGAGATCCAAGCGCCGAAGATATTATAAAAGAAATAGAAAATCCATCTATATACGATGAGATTGTATTTTGCGGATACGGAGAGCCCACTCTTAGAATGGATGTTATAAAAAAAGTGGCTTCTTACATAAAATCTAAATCAAACACAAAAGTGAGAGTAGATACCAACGGTCTTTATCTTGCTTTTGGTAAAAAAGAGGATTTAAAAGAGCTAAAGGGTCTTGTGGATACTTTTTCTATAAGCCTAAACGCCCCAGATGAAAAGACCTATGATGAGATTTGTAGACCCCCCTATAAACATGCCTTTTCTCTTTTGATAGAGTTTATAAAGGCTGTAAAAGAGCTTGGTTTTGAAGTGATAACCACCGCCGTTACATATCCTGGTGTTGATATTGACGCCACTGAAAAACTGGCAAAGGAGCTTGGTACAAACTTTAGAAAAAGAGAGTGGGAAGTCTTAGGGTAGTATTATATTTGAAATAGCTATTGGTCTTACGCCAAAGTATATATTTTTTATATTAAACATAAAAGAGTAGACCACTATAAAAGATGGTTTTTGGGGTTTTTCAAAACGAGCGTAGCTTCCTAAAAAAGCCTTTGTTGGGATGCCTTCTTCGTACAGTATAGAAAAGCTGTTTTCATAAGGAAGGTAAGCTAATATGTTATTTTCTTCCTCAAAGAAAAAAGAAGGTCTATCCACAAAGGATATAACGGTGTTGCCTTTTTTTATATTCTCTATGAGGTCTTTTTTGGTTTTTATTGGGCTTTTAGAAAAAGCGAAGTTTCTAAGCATGCCAAAGGACCATTTGTAAGATGGTATTAAAAGCCTAATACCCACTTCTCTTATATATATTTTTACATGATGGTCAAGTCCTCCTATTACAGGGTTTTTCCAACCTTGCTCAAAGTATTTTTTTATGTAAAGCTCTGGCGTCAAAGCTGGTGAGAAAAATCGGTATATTCTTTTTTTAAGAAAAATCTTTGGTATTATAGAACCTATATACCGCCAAAACATCGTATATTTTGATTTTATAATAGCGTCTCTTAAATCTATTAGCTCCACCACCAAGTCTTTGGTTTTTTCTAAGCGCCATATGTATTTTTTCTTAAAAGGATGCGCTACTACCTTTAAATCTTCTACACTTATAAGACTTCCCACTATACCGTTTTCGTTGGTAATTTTTTCCTCTTTTCCCACTATTGTGTGGTCGTTTTCAAAACATTTGTAGTGAAGGTTTTCGTGGTCTGTTATGATGACGTAATCTATAGCCTCTTCTTTTCTCGCGGTTTCTATATCTTCTGGTTTTCCCAGAGAATCGTAAGAAAACTGTGTATGTATGTGAAAAACAAAGGACTTTACGTAAAAATTTGGTGGGTCTATGGGATTTGCCTTTTCTACCTTTTTTAGGCTTTTAATAGGAAGGATAAAAAACAAAAGTTCCAATATGCCAAAGGCTATTATAAAAGCGTATATACCTATTATTACAAAGAGAATCCACACTCATAAAATTATACACTACAAAAGATTTTTTGCTAAGTCTTTTCCTAAGGTTATTGGGTCTTTGCCTTCTAAGGTAAGTTCTCTATAGTTTGTGCCATCTTCTTTTGCTATAAACCCTCTTATTTTTATACCGTCTTTTGTAAGGGTTGCATATGCTCCCATTGGTATTTGACAGCTTCCTTCTACGGTTTCCAAAAATGAGCGCTCAGCTAAGGCGCATATGTATGTAGGCTCATGGTTTATTTTCTTCAAAATGTTTGAAAGTTCTTTGTTTGAAGCTTTGTATTCAATGGCTATTATGCCTTGTCCTACCGCTGGTATAAAATCAAGATACTCTGTTATAGCCTGATTCATACCAAGCCTTTTAAGACCGGCGCTTGCAAGGATTATACCCTCATAAAGCCCTTCTTCTAACTTCCTTAGCCTTGTATCTACGTTGCCTCTTAAATCTTCTATGACGATGTCTTTTTTTCTTTGTAAAAGCTGGACTTTCCTTCTTATAGAAGATGTGCCTACTTTTGCGTTTGGTGGTATATCTTTTAAACTTTTGTAAGCTTTGCTGATAAAAGCATCTCTTGGGTCTTCCCTTTCTAAGAAAACATCTACTATAAGACCATCTGGTATAACAGCTGGCACATCTTTTAGAGAATGAACGGCAAAATCTATTTCCCCTTCTAAAAGAGCGTTTTCTATCTCTTTTACAAAAAGCCCTTTTCCGCCTATGTTTGCAAGGGGCACATCCAAGATTTTATCTCCGGTGGTGGTAATAAGGACAAGCTCTATCTCTAAACCAAGACTTTCAAGTTTTGATTTTACAAACTCCGATTGCCATAGAGCCAATTTGCTTTTTCTTGTGCCTAATCTAAGCTTCAACGATTATTTTTTCCTCCACCATCTTTTTGTTTAAAAGCTCAAAACTTCTAAAAGAAACTGCTTTTCCTTTTTGCACAGAAACTATTATATAAGATAGATATTCAAAGGCTCTTTCTTCGTCGGTTTTTGAGGCCATATCTGGGTGGTCTGGATGCGAGTGGTATATACCCACTATTTGAAGACCTTTTTTATCTGCATAGTCTTCTACTTTCATGTAATCTTTTGGGTCTATCTCATATCTATCGTTTTTTCTATCTTTGTTGGCATTTTCTACTTCTAAAAGCTCGTAAACCACTCTTGCACCATCTTCTTCTTTTCCTATCATAATACCGCAAGTTTCGTAAGGGTAATCTCTTTCAGCCTGAGATTTAATCTTTTCTAAAAGCTCTTTCTTTATCTTAAGCATGCTTTTCTTGAGGCTTTTTGTGCAATATAAACCAAAGGGCGATAGAGCCAATCATCATGCCTATACAAACAATCTGATTCCACGTAAGCCCGATGCCGGGAATTGGCGGTGTTACGCCTCTGTAAAACTCTTCTATAAATCTAAAAAGCCCAGCAAAGAAAAGATAAAATATAAACACCTCACCGTCAAACTTTTTCTTATAGAAAAGAATTATAGCTCCTACAAATATAAAAAGGTTGAAAACAAGGTCCATAAGCTCTGTAGGATAAAGGGGCACATGAGGAGGTGCTATAGCCCCTTCTGGAAAAACCATGTAAAAATATGGAAACTTTGACATAAGATGAATGCCCACGCTCAAATCACTAACTCCAGATACTTCTTTACCATAGCAACAACCTGCTGATGTACACCCAATCCTACCTATGGCTTGGCCTATGGGAAGCGCTATAGCGGCTATATCTCCTATTTTAAATGGGTCTAGATTATAGTACTTTATAAGAGCCAAAATAGTAACAATGCCACCTATCATTCCTCCAAACCAATCAAGCCCCCCTTGCCATATCTCAAATGGGCTAAAAAAGCTTGTCATCTGATCGTGATGCTCTATAACGTAAGCAAGTCTTGCTCCTAAGATTGCTCCTATGATGCCAAACAAGAAGATATTTTCTATCTTGTAAGATTCTATGCCTTCTTTTTTTGCAAAGAATATAGACAAAAGATACCCTACTATCATGGCAATAGATGCCATCACACCATACGTATATATTTTCAAACCAAACAAATCAAACAATATAGGATGCATAAAAATATTATACTCTTAAAAAATGATTTTTGTATGAATTGCTCAAATTACGCATATCATAAGCTTATAATGAAGTCCTAATCTGGGTTAATGTGGGTTCAAAAACAAAATTGTGTAAATTGCAAAGTTTTATGTTTATTTACGATGTACCTAACTTATGTACATTTATCACACTTTTTAGCCTTTGTTTTTCGGCTTTTGATAAGATAAAAGATACCAACGCATAAAATGACTGTTACGAAAAGCCAATCAAAAAACATGTAGCACCATGCTTAGTCTATATATTACAAAAGCCACAATCCATCCCAAAACAAAGCTGTAAAGTAGGAAAAGTACGGCGAATCTTGTGCCAAACTCTGATTTTAAGATAGATACAGTGGCTATACAAGAGGTGTATAAAAGCACAAACACCATAAAAGATAGCGCTCCGTAAGGGCTTAGGCTTTTTCTAATCTCTTTTGTGACAGAAGATGAGTTTGACTCTTGGGTGAATACGTTTGAAAAGCCTGGCGATACAAAAGAAAGGGCTGTGTTTTTAATGGCTTCTTCAAAAGATGCAACCTGCTCCTTGAAGGATTTTTTTATATCAAAATTTGTATAATCTTCCTTGGTGGAAGCGGAGTATATGGTGCCCATAGAGCTTATTATGATTTCTCTTGCCAAAAAAGCTGGTACCAAAGAAGTGGTAGCTCTCCAATCTTCTATGCCTATTGGTTTAAATATATAAACTAAAGCACTTCCTATCCTACCAGCCACTGTATCTTTTATATTGGTGTTTGGTGGTATATTTAGAAAAGCCCATACCACCACAGTAGAAGCAAATATAAATGTGCCAGCTCTCTTTAAAAAGCCTTTTAGCTCCACATAGGCTATGTTTAGGACTATCTTTAAAGGCGGTTTTCTATAGGGGGGGAGTTCTAGTATCATAGGTAGTCCTTCAGCTTTTGGTAAGAGCTTATTCATAACTACGGCAGTTATTATGCTAAAAAATATACCAAGAAGGTATAAGAAAAGTATTATGGGAGCTGGATTTTTAAAAAATATGGCACCAAAAAAAGCAAACACTACAAACCTAGCTGGACAACTGGTAAAGGGTATCATGGCAGCCACTATAAGCTTTGAACGCTTATCTTCTAAAATTTTAAGTGCCATAATGGCTGGTACGTTGCAGCCAAAACCAAGCATAAAAGGAAGTATGCCTCTACCGTCTATGCCAAATTTGGACACAAACCTATCAAATATGATGGGTACTCTTGGAAGATATCCAGACATTTCTAAGGTAGAAAGCCCTAAAAAAAGTGCTCCCACCAAAGGGGCAAAGCTTATTACAAAACCAACGCCGTCTAACACTGCCCCGGTTATAAAGCTTTTTACTATGTATGGGGCTTTTGGCAAAAGTTTATAAACTAAAGGATGTAAAAAAGCGCTTTCGAAATTTCCAATCCAATTGGAGATAGGATAACTTACATCAAAAGATAGTTTGAACATAAGATACATCACACCTACAAATATCAAAAGCCCAAAAACAGGATGTAAAGCAAATTTATCAAGCACTTCTGTTAGTTCTATCTCATTCTTGAAGTTTCTTTTTACTACGTTTGAGCTTATAAAATGAGCTACGCCATATATATCTTTTTTCAATATATCGTATATATTTTCCTTTAAATCTTTTTCTAATCTAGATATTATGTTGGTACAGCAATCACAGGGGAATATCCTTTCTAAAGCCTTTATGGCAAAAAACCTCGGCGGTATTTTTTTATCAACGGGTACTGCGCAAGAAGACAGTATATCTTGGATGGCTTGTTCAGTGATTTCAGAGTATCTTAATGGTTTTGGTGTTATGTTTTTCTCGTATGTTTTGATTATACTTTCTAAAAGCTTTTCTTTTAAGTCCTCTTTTGTACCTATGGAGCTTATAACATCTACGCCTATTAACTCTGACATCTTTTTGGTGTCTATATCTATTCCCAGTTTCAAAGCCTCATCCCACATGTTTAATACGATTACCATTGGAAGTCTTAACTCTATAAGCTCTGCTGTTAATATCAAAGAGCGCTCTAGGTTTGTGGCTTCTATAATGTTTATTATTACATCTGGTGGATGATTTACAAGAAAATCTGTGGTTACCGCTACATCTTCTGATATATAGTCTAAAGAATAAGTCCCCGGTAAATCTATTATGTGAAATTCGTAATTTTTGTAAACCAAAGAAGCTTCTATCTTTCTTACGGTTACGCCTGGCCAATTTCCCACTTTTAGAGAGGTTTTTGCTATGTTGTTTATGATGGTAGACTTTCCTACGTTTGGATTGCCAACAAAGGCCACCTCTATATTTTTCATTCTACTTCAACCTTATCCGCGAGGCAGTTGCATATGGATATTCTTGAGTTATAAATTTTTAAAAGCGTGTTTCTATCGTCTTTTCTTAATACCTTTACGCTGGCCCCCGGTATTATACCCATGCTTATGAGCTTTCTTTTCCACCCCGGATTTTCATTTCTACCGTTTATGATGTAGCCCTTTATATTTACTTCTTTATCTACGGGTACTTCTATTAGTTTCATAGATTTTAATATGAAATCTCAATTTTATTTATTCAATGATGATTATCATACCACTTAAGAGTTAAAAACTTACCTTATTGTTAAGGAGGTTTATATATGAATATATCAAATGCTATGTTTAACTTAAGCGCCTTGCAAAGCAATGCTCAACCTCAACCAAAAGCCCAACCCGCTGGGATGGTAGACGGCATATTGCCCTTTGGACTTTTTATGGGAGAACCAGCATCGCCTGCCGAAAAATCAAAGCAAGAAAACCAGCAAGCTACCACCGGTATAAACTCTTTTGAATCAGCCTTGTACAACTTTATGAATAACATGATAACCCAAAGTGTTCAAAATACTCAAAACAACGGCTTAAACAACTTTTAAGTGCTTTATTTTTTACTAGCTTTTATTGATATAATAAAAATATGGAAAGCTATGTAGATTATCTTGGGAATAGGGGTGTAAAATATAGGGAGTTTATAAGCTTTTCTACAAAAATATGCGGTCTTCTTGGTTTAAGTCCCAATGAGATAGAAAATATTTTAGAAGCTCTAAAGCAAAAACCCAGAATACCTGTTTTGTGGTTTCATGGACTTGAATGCACCTGCTGTTCTGAATCTCTTATGAGAAGTTCATCTCCTCTTTTTAGCGATATAGCTTCTTTAATATCCTTAGAATACGATGATTTGATATCGGCTTCTTGGGGCGAAAATCTCCTAAATCATAAAAACAAGATAATAAAAGAGCACAAAGACAACTATATATTGGCAGTAGAAGGAAGCATCACCGAATTTGAAGAGGGGGCTTGCTGTATGGTAGGAGGAAGGCCTTTCAACGAGGAGCTTTTAGAAGCTGCAAAACACGCTAAGTTCATAGTAGCGTGGGGCTCTTGCGCTTCTTTTGGCTGTGTGCAAGCGGCGTATCCAAATCCTACCAAATCAAACTCTATAGATAAGATTATAAAAGATAAACCCATTGTAAAAATACCGGGTTGCCCACCTATACCAGAAGTGATGGCGGGTCTTATAGTGTATGTGCTTTTAAAAGAAGAATTACCGCCTTTGGATAGCAAGTTAAGACCTAAGATGTTTTACGGTATGACAGTACACGATACTTGCTATAGGAAAAGTTTTTACAATGTAGGTAAGTTTGCGGAGCATTTTGATGACGAAGGAGCAAAGCTTGGATATTGTCTTTACAAGCTTGGTTGCAAAGGTCCGAGCACTTACAACGCCTGTAGCTCTTTGGGTTGGTACAACGGATTGTCTTTTCCAGTAAAAGCTGGACACGGCTGTATAGGATGTTCTCAAGAGGGCTTTTGGGACAAAGATATGTATAAAGAAGAGGCACCCATCACATCAAACGCTCAAAGTTTTGATATATTTAACTTTTAAAAATGATACTTTCTTTGGATGTAGGAGCCACACACGTAAAATCTGGGATTGTAAAAGATTCTCACATAGAAAATAGGCTTGATTACGAGACTCCAAAAGATTTTGAAGAGTTTTTAGAGCTTTTAGAAAAAATAATCTCTTATTACGATGGTATAAAAATACTTTCTATGGCTATAGCAGGTCAAGTGGATATGAAAACGGGTATTTTAAAGCACGCGCCAAACTTAGGCTGGAAAGACATAGATGTTAAGAGTGCTGTTAAAGATAGGTTAAAAAAAGATTTAATCCTTATAAACGACGTAAGGGCAATTGCTTACGGAGAATACTACTACGGAAGGCTTAAGGGTGTAGAAAACGGCATATGCGTATTTGTGGGTACTGGTATAGGAGGTGGGGTAATAATAGATAAAGAGCTTAGGTTTGGATGCCATTCGAACTTAGGGGAGATAGGACATATGAAGTTAAAACCAAACGGGCTTAAATGCACTTGCGGTAAAAGAGGATGTTTTGAAGCTTACGCCGGAGGGTTATCCTTAGAAAGGTATTTAAAAAGGTTAGGTTATGGTAAAAGCCTAAAAGATTTGGCCAATGAAAAAGAATCCGACATTGCTAAAAAAGTGTTTGATAGGTTTACGCTTTATATGTCTTATGGGCTTGCTAGTTTGATAAACGTTTTTAACCCTTGTAAGATAGTGCTTGGGGGCGGTGTGATGATGGGTTTTAGCTTTTTGTTTGAAGATATAAAAAATAAAGCCTTAGAACTTGCTATAAACCCGAGCGTTTCAAATATAAAAATAGAGCTTTCAAGCCTTGGTAACGATGCCGGTATACTGGGAGCTTACGCCTTTGCCTTAAAAAGTTTATGAAAGTTTTGTTTTTAGCCCTTCATAAAAGCTACGGAGACCTTCTTTACAACGCTTTGCTTTTTAAAGCAATAAAGTTTTATGATAGAAGTGCTACGGTAGATGTTTTTACTACAAAACAAGGTTTAGAGCTTTTCCAAAAAAACCCTTACATAGACTTTATAGATGATAAAGTTTCTTCTTTTAAAAAAGAATACGATTTTCTGATAGATACGTCTTTCAAAGGGATATCCTATTTTTATAGTTTTATTTTAAAAGCCAAAAACAAGGTAGCTTTATACAAAAAGGATAAGGAAAAATTTTTATCTTTTATTTATAGTAGTCTTACGCCTTTTCATTCAAAATCCGATGAGATTAAAAACACCCTTCAAATACTAACCCCTGTTTTAGGAAAGGAGGTTTATATAGAACCTTACTTTTGGATTTTCAAAGAAAACCCCTTGAAAGGTAAAAACTATGTAGTAATATCACCAACGGCTCCAGTGTCCACCAAAGTCCCAGACATAGAGATTTTTAATTTGGTTGCAAGTTTTATATACTCAAAAGGCTACGACGTGGTTTTTACATATCCAAAAAAGGAAGAGTTTTACATAAAAAGAAAACTTGATTTTGCTAAGTATATATCTACGGATATCCACACTTTTGCAAGTATCGTAAAAGACGCCAAAGCCCTTATATCCTGCGAGACTTTTAGCTATCATCTTGCTACATTTTTAAACGTCCCCTCTTTGGTGCTTTTAGGAGCTTACCCTATGTGGAAGATATCTTATTTGCAGGATTTTGTAAGTCTAAACTTAGACTGTCAATACTGCGGATCTAAAACCTGCAAAAGAAAAGATAGAGCTTGTCTAAACATAAACCCTCAAGATGTTATACTAAAAGCCCAAAGACTTTTATGAAGATAAATATAGTAGAGCTTATAGGTTTTGTAGCAGGTATTTTAACAACCTCTGGTTATGTTCCTCAGATTTACGCTGTAATAAAACACAAAAACGCCAAGGGTC
Organism: Hydrogenobaculum sp.; assembly: GCA_023269915.1. Classification (GTDB taxonomy): domain Bacteria; phylum Aquificota; class Aquificia; order Aquificales; family Aquificaceae; genus Hydrogenobaculum. The sequence goes on from JAGDWZ010000043.1 coordinate 12,132, forward strand.
TGTCTGGGCTTTTTATTTTGATAATGGGTGTAGGCATAAGCTTATGGCTTTTGTATGGAATAATGAAAGGATCTTTGGCTCTTGTATTTGCAAACGCTTTTAGTTTATTTTGCTTATTGATATTGGGCTTTTACAAGATAAGAGATTTTTATCATTGAAAATTACTAAAAAATCATTGACAAGCTTTTATGATATACTATTTTTAATGTTACATTTGATTTTTTGGAGGTTTATATGAGTTATAATACAGCCGTTGAGAATGATGCCAACGTGAAGTTGGGAGTTTGCCAGTCTTACACTTATAAGCTTGATAGCGTTGTTTATCCTGAGATTTTAAATCTTTATACAAAAGCCAAAAATAACTATTGGATACCAG
>JAGDWZ010000052.1 GCA_023269915.1 Hydrogenobaculum sp.
CAGGTGTAGAAGAACCTGTGGGGGCTGGAGGTACATTGTTTGAGTAGAGGTAGTATCCGCTCACAGCACCATCTATATTTAGCTTGCCAAAAGCGCCCTCATCTATTTGGAAGGCGTAAGCACCCCCCACGCCGAAGGGTAAGGATAGGATGGTCAAAGCCATGAAAAAGTGTTTGTAAGTTTTGAAGTTTTTCATATAAACCTCCTATAAAATTAGTTGTAAGCTGTTTCACCGTGAGCTACTGAGTCAAGCCCTTCTATTTCATCTTCTCCTTTTACCCTTATACCCATAAAGATGTCAACTACTTTAAAGATTATAAGGCTCATCACGAATGAGTATGTCATAGTAGACATAGCTGCTATTAGTTGTATTACTACTTGGTGAGGGTTCCCATACAAAAGACCTTTTCCAGCTGGGTTTATAGATGGGTCTGCAAACACACCTGTTAAGATAGCCCCCAAGAAACCAGCGACGCCGTGAACACCAAAAGCATCCAAAGAATCATCGTAGCCAAGCTTTGGTTTTAGCCAAGACACTGTAAACACTGGTACCACACCAGCTACTATACCTATCGCTATAGAACCTATGACGTTTACATAACCTGAGGCGGGAGTGATAGCTACCAAACCTGCTATAGCACCAGAAGCCATACCCAACGTGGTAGGTTTGCCGTGCAACATCCACTCTGTTACCATCCAAGCTATAGCTGCCATAGCTGTAGCTGTGTTTGTTATAAGCCATGCGCTTGAAGCTATGCCATCAGCTGCTACTTCAGAACCTGCGTTGAAACCAAACCATCCAAACCAAAGAAGACCAGCTCCAAGTATCGTATAGGCGACATTGTTTGGTATAAGCTGAGTATTTTTACGTTTACCAAGCACTAAAGCCCCAGCAAGCCCTGCTACACCAGCGTTTATATGAACAACGGTACCACCTGCAAAGTCAAGGGCTCCAAGCTGAGACAACCATCCGTTTCCCCATACCCAGTGAGCTATAGGAGCGTATATGAGGGTTATCCAAAGAGGCACTATTACAAGCCATGCGCTAAACTTTAGTCTTTCTATTATAGAGCCACTAGCCAAAGCTACTGTAATAGCTGCAAACGTCAATTGAAATCCGCAGTATATAAACTCTGGTACAGTGGTAGAAGGATGAAGTGAGTTTGGCGTTACGCCGTTCATAAAAAGGTATTGCAAGTTACCGATGATGCCATGCACATCTTTTCCAAAGGCAAGAGAGTAAGCGTAAAGCACCCATATTACGCTCGTTATAGCATAAGCCATAAAACTAAGGGCTATAGTGTTTAAAAGGTCTTTTTTCTTTGCCATCCCACCGTAGAAAAATGCTAAACCAGGCAACGTCATAAGCATGACAAAAGAGCTTGCCGCTAGCATCCACGCGGTGTCACCGTGGTTTAGTTTTGGTGCCGTATCGGCAAATGCGCTTCCAGTTAGAAGCAGAAAACCTAGTCCTAATTTCTTGAACATATCTATACCTCCTTTAAAAATTTTCATATGGCACTCTCTCCTTTTTCGCCAGTCCTTATTCTTACCGTTTCTTCTACGTTGTAGATAAAGATCTTTCCATCGCCCACTCTGCCAGTCTGGGCAGACTTCAGTATGGTTTCTACTACCTTTTCTACTTCGGAATCCTTGACCACCGTTTCTATCTTTATCTTTGGTAGGAAATCGATAACGTACTCGGTGGCTCTGTAGATTTCCGTTTTACCTTTTTGCTGGCCAAAACCTTTTACCTCGGTGACAGTCATACCACCGATGCCTATTTCCACCAGTGCATCCTTGACTTCATCAAGCTTAAAAGGCTTGATGATAGCCTCAATTTTCTTCATAAGCTACCTCCTTGAAAGTTTTCTGAAAATAGCTTAAGCAAATTTTATGCCTCTACGATGCTTTATGATAGTCAACGTAATTATAAAATACCGATCCTACAAACATTGTAAAAATGTTAACAAAATTGTATACAATTTTCCTTGCGGCCTATGTAATTTTTATTGAGTTAGAAAATCTTTTTAAGTTTTTAATTTGTTTATAAAATCTTTTAAAACTTTTTCTATGCTTATGGTATCGTTGTTTTCTAAGATAAGCAATCTATCTATAGGAATTTCATCAGGGGGTTCAAAAGAGGATTTTTGCATGAGGTAAACGTTGAAATCTGCATCAGATATATCTTTCCTTGTTTGAAGCCTTTGCTTTATAAGGTTTTCATCGGCTTTTACAAAAATAAAAAAATATTCATTGGGAAAATTGTCTATTACAAGTTTTCTTTGCCATCTTTTAAGAAATGTCGCATCCAGTATGATGTTTTTGTGTTCTTTTGCTCTTTTTATAAGCTCTTCGTAAACTTTTTTAGTGGTTTCTTCATCGTAAAAGCTTCCAAACAAAGATTTTCTAACGGCATCAGACCTTATCCAGTAAAATCCAAAGCTTTCTAATTTTGATGCAATGTAGGATTTACCGCTTCCAGAGAAGCCTATGGTGGCTATCTTCATTCAAAAATGACACCAAGATAAGCCACAACCTTACTAAAATCTTTTGTAACCATACCAGAGTTTGTATACTCCACTGCGTAAACTTTTTTCACTTTGTCTTTTAAGGCTTCTATTAACACTGCCGCTGGTATAAATCCACACATCGTGATATTGTATTGGATGGCTCTTCTGTAAAGTTCTTTTGAATCAAGCCTTGATATAGCATCGTAAAGAAAACTATCTTTCTTTTGGGCCTCTTCTTGGGATATATAGTGAGACATGTCAGAGCTAACCAATATAAGCGTATCTTCATCTACAAAAGAGGATAAGAATTTACCAAATTTTATTATCGTTTCATAGTCTAAAAAGCCCAATATTATAGGGACTATTGTAAAATCTTTAAAATAAACTTGTAAAAAAGGAAGTTGCACTTCCAAAGAATGTTCTTTAACGTGAGCGTTGTGTTCTATTTCTATACCAAAGGATGCTATTTTATCCCTTAGCTCTTTGTTTATTTTTACTTCTCCAAGGGGTGTTTTCCAAGCATCGGCGCTGTCTATAGATATAACGGGCCCTTGTCCTGTATGGTTTGGTCCCATCATAATGACGTTTTTCTTTGGTTTTAACCTTTTATAAACACTGCAGGCGGTATGACCAGAGTATATATATCCAGCGTGGGGCACTATAACACCTTTAGCGTCCACATCTTGGATGACCTCGTTTTCACACACCAAGTCTATAGCTTTTAAAAGTGTTTCCTTTTCCCCCGGATAAAAAAGTCCTGCTACAGCTTCTTCTCTAACCATAAGGATATTATACATCTTTGGTTTGTGCTAATGTTTATTTTTTAAAAGCCAAAAATTATAACTAAATTTTATAGACAAAAGCTTTGAAAATGAATATAATATTGTCATGATAGCTTACGTGTTTCCGGGTCAAGGTTCTCAATACGTTGGAATGGGTTATGATTTCTACAAAGAATTTTCTGAAGCTTCGGATGTATTTCACAGTGTAGAGGAAGCCCTTAGGAAAAATATAACGGATATAGTGTTTAGAGGCACCGAAGAAGAGCTTTCAAAGACTATAAACACCCAGCCTTCTCTTTTGGCGGCAAGCTATGCTATATACGTATCTTTAAAAAAGATGGGTTTAAAAGACCCTGATTTTGTAGCTGGTCATAGCTTAGGAGAGTATACGGCTCTTTTATCAGCAAAGGGTATAGATCTTTATGAAGCTGCCAAGCTTACCTTTTTAAGGGGCAAATATATGCAAGAAGCCGTACCAGAGGGTAAAGGTGCTATGGCGGCTATATTAAAACTACCACCTGAAAAAGTTGAACAAGCTTGTAAAGAAGCCCAGGATGTAGGTGTTGTAGAACCAGCTAACTACAACTCTTTGGAGCAAATAGTTATTTCTGGTGAAAAACAGGCTGTAGAGAAAGCTATAGAGATAGCAAAGTCAATGGGCGGAAAAGCTATAATGCTAAAAGTGTCTGTACCATCACATTGTTCTTTGATGAAATCAGCGGCTGATGCTTTTAGGTTAAAACTTGCCCAGACCCCTATACAAAATATAAATATTCCCCTTGTATCTAATTTTGACGCAACAGCCCATACAATGGCTCACGAGATAAGAGACAATCTTCACAAGCAAATATACTCTCCTGTAAAATGGTATCAGTCTGTGCAGTATATGATAGAGCAAGGAGTAGATACTTTTGTAGAGATAGGTCCTAAAAATGTGCTTTCTAAACTTATTTCTCAGATAGATAGTAGAGTTAGGGTGTTTAATGTAGATAAGCTTCAAGATGCTGAAAATCTTTTGAAGGTGCTATGATCATCAATATCAAAAGAGGAGATAGCTTTTGTTCTTACGATTTAGATATACAAAGAAATATCACCGTTTTAGAGCTTTTACATAAGATAAAGGAGATAGACCCAACCCTTAGCTATAGACACATGTGTAGAGCTGGCATATGTGGCACCTGCGCTGTAAAGGTAAACGGAAAAAATGTGTTGGCCTGTAAGACGAGATTGGATAAGTTTGAAGATGAGAGCATAGTCTTAGAACCTGTGGATAACGCTGTCGTTATAAAAGATTTGGTGGTGGAGCATGGGTACTGGTTTGATAAATATAAAGATATTAGAGTAGATTTTATACCTGGTAAGTACGATAATTTTAATTTTAAAAGCATAGAAAACGCTAAAAATTGTATAGCGTGTTTTATTTGCAACAGCGTATGTCCAGTTATGCCTATAGATAAAGATTTCGGAGGGCCTTTTGCCTTTGCTAGGGTATATGGATTTTTAGAAGATGATAGAAATCAAAACAAAGATTACGCAAAACTTATGAAAGGCGTATTGAATCACTGCACCCATTGTAAAAATTGCAATTATGCTTGTCCTTTGGCGGTGATGCCAGAAGTGCTTATAAAAAAGATGGAAGACAAGTTGATATCGGCAGGTTTGTTGCAAGCACCACAAAACGATTTATTTTTTGGATTTTAAAATGGAGGTTTTCATATGTTTAAAGACATGATAGAGGTAACAGACAAAGATATCTATGAGAAGGTTATGGCTTCTGATACGCCAGCAATCCTTATTGTAAGCTCTCCTGATAACCCTAGAAATCAAGAGTTTTACGAAGCCATATCAAAGTATATAAAGCTTTACGGTGATAAGATAGGCTTTTATTATCTTGACATTACCAAAAACGATTCTCAGCAAGATTTTGGCCTTTGGTCTTATCCTTCTTTGCTTTGTTTCGCAGAAACTATGGAAATGGATAGGTTTGAAAACCCACCTACCGAAGAACAGCTACAGGCTTCTATAAATAGGATGCTGAGGATAAAATAATGAAGCTTTTGTGGGCTCCTTGGAGGGGTTCTTATGTTGAGAATTTAGGCAAGGAATCAGGCTGTTTTCTGTGTGAAGCTGCCAAACATCCTCCTTCTTTAGAGACGCTTGTTTTGGCTAAAAGCAAAAAAACGTTTGTGATAATGAACAAATACCCTTATAACTCTGGACATCTTATGGTAGTGCCATTTTTACATACAAACAACTTAGATGACCTTGACGAAGAGGTGGTTCAAGATATATTTTATATGACAAAACTTTCCATAAAAGCTCTTACGGAAGTTCTAAGACCAGACGGATTTAATATAGGTTACAATTTGGGTAGGAGCGCTGGGGCAGGATTGGAAACCCATATCCACCAGCATATCGTACCACGTTGGAACGGCGATACAAATTTTATGCCTGTGGTGTTTGGTACAAAAGTTTTGTCTCAGAGCTTGGAAGATTTGTATGCTAGACTTTCACCAGTTTTTCACAAATTGCTTGACAAATCTTCTATGAGCTAATATAATGTTTAAACCAAAATTTTGTTTAAGGAGGTTTTAGTTTGGCTACAGTAATAGTAGGCGATTCAGAGTCTTTTGAAAAGGCTATGAAAAGGTTTAAAAAGGTGGTGGAAAGAGAAGGTATATTGACAGAGCTCAAAAGACGTGAGTTTTATGAGAAACCAAGTCAGAAGAGAAAACGCAAAGAGCGTGCTGCTAGAAAGAGACTCATGAAAGCTATGAAGAAAAAGAAGGCGGCTTTATAATGGACTTCATAGTAGTTTCTGAAATGACCTTTGAAAAGGTATCTACTCAAGAGGCTGAAATAGTCGAAAGGAAAGGTATAGGCCATCCGGACACGATATGTGACTCTTTAGCAGAAGAGCTCTCCGTTGAGCTATCTAAGATGTACATAAGAGAGCTTGGCGCTATCATGCACCACAATGTAGATAAAGCGCTGTTAGTTGGTGGGAAAGCCCAAGCTAAGTTTGGCGGTGGTGAAGTGATATCTCCTATAGAGATATTCTTGGTAGGGAGAGCTTTGAGAGATATAAACGGCAAAGAATTTCCAGTGGATGAGCTTGCAATAGACGTTGCTCACAATTGGCTTAAGAAACATATAAGGAATTTAGATTTTAGCAAACACATAATACTTCAAACGCGTATAAAACCAGGAAGCAAAGATTTGGTAGAGCTTTTTGATAGATTTCAAACCAAAGGCGAAGTACCGCTTTCAAACGATACGTCTTTTGGAGTGGGATTTGCTCCTTTTTCTGAACTTGAAAATATAGTATTTCATACTGAAAAGCTGTTAAACTCCGATGAGCTTAAAAAAGAACATCCAGAAGTGGGAGAGGATATAAAGGTTATGGGGGTAAGGATAAAAGACAATATAAGAATTACCGTATCTGCGGCTTTTGTAGATAAATATGTGAAAGATATAAAACAGTATAAAGAGCAAAAAGAAGCTATCACAAATAAAGTTTTAGAAAATGCTAGAAAATATACTGATAAGAATATTAGTGTTTTTGTAAACACAGCGGATGATATAGAAAATGAATCTGTTTATATAACCGTGACCGGCACCTCTTCAGAACAAGGAGATGATGGGCAAGTAGGAAGAGGGAATAGAGCAAATGGTTTAATAACGCCTTACAGACCGATGTCTTTGGAAGCTGCTGCAGGCAAGAATCCAGTGTCTCACATAGGTAAAATTTACAACGTAGTAGCAAATATCATAGCAAAAAGGGTTGTAGAAGAAGTAGAAGGTGTGGAAGAAGCATACTGTTATATGGTATCTCAAATAGGCAAACCTATAAATAGACCTCAAGTATGCGATGTCAAGGTAAGAAAAAGTTCTGGGACTTACGATAAAGAAGCTGTAAAAAGGATAGCCGAGGAAGAGCTGGAAAATATGCCAAATACTTGGAAGCTTTTCTTGGAGAAACGATTTTCGGTAGCTTAAAATAAATTTTTAGAGGCTTTCTATGATAGGATTGGTGGTTTTACTTTTGATAGCTTTGATTATAGCGTTTGTTATGACGTTTTTAAATGAGCTATTAAATTTCAAAAGGCGTAAAACCAATAGCTATCCTTATGAATGCGGTGTGCCTCTTTACGATGATTCTGCAAGGCCTATATTGAAGCAAGGATATTATCTTTTTGGGCTTTTGCTAATACTGTTTGACATAGAAGCTGCTTATCTTTTCCCTTGGGCTGTGGTATTCAGGAAGATAGGTGCATATGGTCTAATTGAAGCTGTTGTATTTTTAGGAGTGCTTATCATTGGATTTTTGTATGCCCTTAAGAAGGGCGCTTTGAAGTGGCAAATTTGAAAACTTTTTTGTGAGGTGAGCCATGGCTTCTAGCATAAATGGCAACGGTTTTATCACCACTACGGTGGATGAGTTGCTTTCTTGGGGCAGACGCAATGCTCTTTGGCCAGTTACTATAGGGCTAGCTTGCTGCGCTATAGAGATGATGCACGCAGCAGCTTCTAGGTTTGATATAGATAGACTTGGTATGATATTTAGAGCATCTCCTAGACAGGCGGATGTGCTTATAGTGGCTGGTACTGTCGTAAATAAGGTAGCTCCTATGTTAAAACTTATATGGGACCAAATGCCAGAACCAAAATGGTGTATATCGATGGGCGGATGCGCTTCTGCTGGTGGACCTTTCCCTACTTATTCTACATTACAAGGAGTAGATAGGATTATACCGGTGGATGTTTATATACCAGGATGCCCTCCTACCCCACAAGGTCTCATATTTGGACTTTTGGAACTTCAAAGGAAGATAAGGGAGAAGAAAGTTACAAGGTACGAAAAAGCTTTCGAAGAGTTTAAAAAGGATTTATCTCCAGAGCTTTTAAGTGGCATCGGGGTCTAACAATGCCTTGGGCTTCTAAAGATACGCTCGAAAGAATAAAGCACAGTTTTAGGCAGATAAATATAGATATACAACCTCATTTTGTTTGTATAAATGTTGAAGACACAAAGGATATAACAAACATACTAAAACATTTAAAAGATGTTGAAGATTTTAGATATTTCATAGATTTCCATGTAATAGATTTTCCAAAGGAAAAAGATAGATTCTTAGGTCAGTATATACTTGTAAACCCATATACGTTTGAGAGATTGGCGGTTAAAGTTTGGTTTAAAAACAATAAACTTCCCACTGCAAAGGAAATATTTGCCGGGGCTAAATGGGCTGAAAGAGAGGCCTACGATATGTTTGGGGTGGAGTTTGAGGGCCATGAAGATGTAAAGCGGATGTTTATGTGGGAAGACTATAAATACTTTCCACTTAGAAAAGATTTTCCGCTTGGTGGTATACCGGAGCAAAAGCTTCCATCTTTGACAGAGGTGTTAGAAGGAAATACGATGCCACCATCTCATGACTATGATATAATGCATACATATGTGCCCACTATAAAGGAGATAGAAAAAACAGAAAAGTCTAGGATAACAAAAAGGGGGCAGCTTGTCTTAAATTGGGGTCCACTTCATCCTGGTACCCATGGTACTATGTGGTTTTTGTTTGACTTGGAGGGCGAACACATCATACAAACAGATGTTATCCTTGGACAGTTGCACAGAGGAATGGAAAAAATAGCAGAAAATATCCATTATTTTCAATTTTTGCCATATACCGATAGGATGGATTATCTTTCGGCTGTTTGTAATGAACTTTCTTACGTGCAAGCTGTAGAAAAGTTAGCAAACATAGAGGTACCTTTAAAAGCTAGATACATAAGAACAATGTTTGCAGAGCTTCAACGTATAAACTCTCACCTCCTTTGGCTTGGTACTGGAGCCTTAGACTTGGGTGCTTTAACGGTGTTTTTATACGCTTTCAGAGAAAGAGAAAAGATAATGGATATCATAGAAGGCAACGCTGGATTTAGATTGACCTCGGCCTTTCTAAGGATAGGTGGTGTGCATTACGATTTGGCAAAGGGCACTCTAGAAGTGGCTAAATATTTCGTGAAAGACTTTTATTCAAAATTAAAAGAGTATCATGGGCTTTTAACAAGAAATAGAATATGGTTAAAACGAACAAAGGATGTAGGCGTAATAACCCAAGAAGATGTTTACCAATACGGTCTTACAGGTCCCGTGGCAAGAGGTTCAGGTGTTGCTTACGATATGAGGAAGATAGATCCTTACGCTGCTTATGACTTGGTGGATTTTGATATACCCGTGGGTGATATAGGAGATGTTTACGATAGATATCTTGTTAGGATGGAAGAGATGTATCAAAGCGCTCGCATAGTGGAACAATGCATAGAAGCCTTAGAAAAAATGCCAGAAAACGAACCTTATGTGAATAAAAAACACCCTGCTGTTATTCCACCAAAAGAAGATGTGTTTAACGATTTAGAGGATATGGTAAAGTCTTTTAGGATAGTAGTACATGGGGAAAATATGCCAAAAGGTGAAGTGTATTCTTCTGGAGAAAACCCAAGAGGTGAACTTGGATTTTATATATACTCTATAGGTAAATCCTCTCCTTATAGGCTTAGGATAAGGTCTTGTTCTTTTTACAACTTATCAGTTTTCCCAAAAGTAATAGAAAAACATACAATATCGGATGCGGTGGCTCTTCTTGGTAGTATAGACCCAGTGGTAGGAGAGACTGACAGATGAACGATATGATTTTTACTGCTATTGTAATAGCCGTTAAAATTTTGGTAGTTTTGGCTGTAACATTGGGGTTGGGTGCCTATCTAACATGGTACGAAAGAAAGTTTGCCGGTCATCTTCAGGCTAGAAGAGGTCCCACTGTAGTTGGTCCTTTTGGGCTTTTACAGCCTTTAGCGGATGGTCTTAAACTCATGACAAAAGCCCCAATACTACCAAAAGGTATAGATACAAAGCTTTACTATATGGCTATTATGATGGCTTTGGTACCTGCTATTATGCTTTTTGCCGTAGTTCCCTTTGGTCCTTCTTTCAAAATCATGGGACACGAAGTAAAACCGATAGTTGCAAATTTAAACATAGCTATCCTTTACGTATTTGCTATGGGGTCTATGGCGGCTTACGGGACGTTATTTGCCGGATGGGCATCTAACAGCAAATACGCTTTTATAGGTTCTTTGAGAAAGGCTGCTCTTATAGTAAGCTATGAGGTGGTTCTTGGTTTTGCAGCTTTAAGCGTTATACTTTTGGCAGGTAGCATGAATGTTTTTGATATAGTAGATTCCCAGATTAAAAGTGGTATTTGGTATATAGTTTATCAACCTATTAGCTTTGTGCTATTTTTGTTTTGTCTTTTGGCTGAATCAGGACGTGTACCATTTGATATACAAGAAGCTGAAGCGGAGCTTGTTACTGGCTACAACGTTGAGTATGGCGGTATGAAGTTTGGTATTTTCCCGTTGGCAGAATGGTATCTAAATGTTTTGGCGCTATGCGCTATAGCTACTGTGCTTTATTTTGGTGGATGGTCTGGGCCTCATATTTTTGGGCCATTCTCTGGTTTTATTTGGTTTTTAGTAAAAACTTTTGGATTGTTGTTTTTTGTTTTGTGGGTTCACTGGACTCTACCTAGGTATCAGGCAAAGGATGTGGTGGAGTTTGCTTGGAAGTACTTGCTGCCTATATCCATAGTAAATTTGGTGGCTACTGCATTTTTTGTTTACTTTAAAGGATGAGGGTATTGTTATGATAAAGCTCAAACGACTTAGAAGAGACGATAGTTTGGGTCCTTTAGAAAGTGTTTTGTTTTTGGATTTTATAAAAGGTTTAACTATTACTATGAAAAATCTTCTTAGAAAACCTATAACCACTCAATATCCTAAAGAAAAGATAACGCCGCCAAAAAGGTTTAGAGGAAAACACGGACATTTTGTATACGACGGTACTGAACCACCTTCTTTACAAGCGATACAAGGCTTTATGTCTTTTGAGAAAGGTAAGTCAAGATGCGTAGCTTGTTATATGTGTCAGACCGCCTGTCCTATGCCAACGCTGTTTAGAATAGAAGCTGTTCAAATGCCAGATGGTACTAAAAAAGTGGTTAGATTTGATATGAATCTTCTAAACTGCCTATTTTGTGGATTGTGTGTGGATGCTTGCCCAGTAGAATGCCTAACTATGAGCGATATACACGAAATGGCGGTTTACAGAAGGTCTCAGGCGGTTATACATATGGATGATATGGAAAAAATAGGGGCTACAAACGCTAAAACTGTAAGAGAATTACCAGATAGAATATGGAGAAACGATAAAGAGAGAGAAACTCTTTGGGGTAAGGTAAAATGGAACTTTTAGCTTTTGTAGTGATTGGAAGCGTTGCTATCGTAAGCGCTTTGGGTGCTATTCTTGTTAAAAGCCCTATACATGTGATGGTATGGTTTCTTGGGTTTATTTTATCTATAGCAGCTTCTTTTTTTGCTCTAAAAGCTGATCTTTTGGCGGGGTTACAACTTGTTATATACGCTGTTGCAATAGTTGTGTTTTATGTGTTGGTTATAACTACTATACCTTGGGAAAAGATAAAGATGTTTGAAGGTTTTTACAAAAAAGAGCTTATATTTGCTTTGCCAGCTTTTTTCTTAACTATAGGTACTGTTTTGTATTTAGTTTTCAATGCAAAGCTTTCTAATATGAGGCAAATGTTGCCAAAAGACAACGTAAGCGCTCTTGGTACTGTGCTTTTTACAAAGTACATAGTGCCTTTTGAGTTAGCTTCTTTTATTTTGTTAATAGCTATGATAGGTGCTATAATATTTGGCAAGGAGAAAGCCAATGGATAAATACTATATGATGCTAGGTTTGTTTCTTGTCTTTGTTGGTATATTTGGCATTATTATAAGAAAAAATCTTATTACAATACTTGTAGCCACAGAAATTATGTTAAACGGTGTAAATGTATCTTTGGTAGCAGCTTCTCACTTTCTCGGGAAAGTAGACGCTCAGGTAATGAGTATAGTAATACTTACAGTGGCGGCCTCTGAAGTTGCTATAGGGCTAGGTTTGGTAGTCTCGATATTTAGACTTAAAGGCTATGAAGCTTCTGAAGAAATAGCGGAGTTAAGGGATTAATGCCAACTCTCATCCTTCTCTTTCCACTCTTATCCTTTATAACAATAGGCCTCT
>JAGDWZ010000065.1:0-2174 GCA_023269915.1 Hydrogenobaculum sp.
ATTACTTATCTTTGTATTAGAGTCTTTTGTAATATCTTTTGATATTATTATAAAAACACCATATATATTCATGTTAAAATATTCTTATGTTAAAAAGAGAGGGGATAGAGCGATTCTATATAATCATTATAGCATTAGCCATATTATTCATATCATATCAGCTTCACGAAATAGAGCTAAATATATCGAGGTCTATAATAAAAATAGTTTACAATCAAACTGAATCAACTATTTCAAACATTGCCAATAAAACACAAAACAAACCTTACCAAGAACTAGATAACTATCTACCGCTTTTAATATCAAAAGATGTACAAAGGATTTTTGTGCTAGTTTATAAAAACGGTGTATTGTATAGCGTAGAAGATTTGCCAAAACAAGGCTCCACTTATCCAAAAGTATTTATGCCAGCAGACAACGAAAAAGATATCATACTAAAAGCAATAAAGACAAAAACACCCTATATAAAATACCACGATACCATAGAAAATGTAGGATTTTCGCTATACTATCCTTTGGATGTTTTGGTAAACGACAAGCCTTACAGAGCCTTAATAGTAGTAGATTATAAGCTTACAACGCTAAAATCTCTAAAAAATACTTTGAAAAAGACAAAGCTTACAATATTGTTTATAAACATAATTTCCATAGTATTTTTAGCAATCATAGTATTTTTGCTTTTAAAAGCAAGAGCTTACAAGAAAGAATCTTACCTAGACGAACTCACAGGCTTGCCAAACAGAAAATTGCTTAAAGATATAAAAAACCGCCAGGAAGATTATGCAGTCGCTATGTTAGACATTGATTTCTTCAAAGAGGTAAACGATACATACGGTCATAATGCTGGGGATATAGTCTTAAAAGAAGTAGCTCAAGCCATAAAAAGCTCTATAAGAGAAGACGACATTGTTTTAAGATGGGGTGGCGAAGAATTTCTAATACTTTTAAAATGTAAACAACATGAGCATTGTTTAAAAACCTTAGAGCGATTAAGGATAAACATAAAATCTATTGACATTAATATAAACAATCACAATATAAAACTTAGCGTATCCATAGGAGTATGTCTAAAAGCTAAAAACTTAGAGGAAGCAATTAAAAAAGCAGACGAGGCCCTTTACAAAGCTAAAAGAAACGGCAGGGACAGGATAGAGATTTATGAGGATAAAAAAGCTATTACTTTTTAGTTTATTTTGTGTTTGGGGTAGTATATCGGTAAGTTTTAGCCAGAGTATAAATAAGCTTTTATCTATCTACAATCAAAAATCAGACCTGTCTTACCAAACAAGAAAAGAAAGCTTAGGACACTGGATTATCATAACAAGACAAGACTTAAGACGTATGCAGGCATATACGCTTGAAGATGTGTTGAAATCGATACCCATATTTAATTATGGTCCAAACGAAAGTGGAAACTATTCTCTAAATCTAGGCGGGTTTTCTTATGATTATCATAACCAATTTGCCCTTTATATAAACGACCATCTTGTAAACTCTGGGTTTAACGGAGATTTTAGCCTCTATGCAGACTATCCTCTAAAAGATGTTGACCATATAGAAATATATCTTGGCCCAGCCTCTGTAATCCTTGGAAACACTCCTAAGCTTGTAATAATAAAAATATACACAAGAAAACCTTCTAGGGAAAACGCATCTTCTTTAAGAATTACTTTAAACTCAAGAGGAGGCTACAACATAGGATTTTCAAGCGCAAAACCCATAAACAAAAACTACTCGTACTCTTTCATGTATGATCAGACTTACGAGGCTTTCCCAAAGTTTAACATACAAGGCATAGAACATTCGAGAAACGCCTTTAAACAATATGCTTTTATAAATTTAAACCACAAAGGGTATAAACATTTTTCAAACTGGCATCTTGATATAAGTGCTGTTAGGTCAAAGCAAAATGTATTTTTAGGGGCTGAGTTTGCAAATCCAGTGGGTGGTATAAACAAAGACCAAGACGCTTACGTATCCTTTACAGATTATTTTGATAAAAGCTTAAAACTTCATTTTACTATAGATATGGAGCATAAGGATAATTATCATAACTCTTTTGGTTTTCCTCTTTACATACCTTATGCCTTAAACCAAGGGTATATTCCTATCTTTTACAATTTAAATATGAATGTATATAAATACTCTGGAAATATATTAAAAACCTTTACCAC
>JAGDWZ010000065.1:2274-11703 GCA_023269915.1 Hydrogenobaculum sp.
TTGAAGACCAGTTTAATATAAACGATAGAAACCTTTTGCTTGGGGATTTAAAGTTTGATAGATACTCTTACAACGGAGATTTTAGAAATTCTGATTATTCGGCAAGAATTGGCTATATCTCAAAACCCAAAGACAATATGACACTAAAAGGCTTCCTTTACAAAACTTACAGCCCTCCTTCTTTTCAAAATATTTTATACAGCGGTCCTTATTATCTCAACAACATAAAATATAAAGGCTTAAGCTTAGAAACAGATTACAATTTTTCAAAAGATAAGGTTAGATTTTTATTTGGCTACATAGATATGAGAAATACTATAGAACCAAGCTTCAAATACCCATATGGATATTACAATATGCAAACTCCTATATACATAAATATATTTTGGCTTTCAAACACTTGTTATATAAATGCTTTAAACAAGATAGAATTTAATTATTTTATAAACAAGATGAACAAGGCTTATCACTCTCCAAACGAAGGGTTTTCTATAAAGCTCTTTGATAGATACAAAAATATATATTTTTACAATGAGCTTGTATACAGAAGTCCTTTTGATGGATATTTTGGTACAAACGAAAAAGCAACATACATGTGGGACAGCGCCATCACTTACAATATAAGCCCTTTTTACAGTATAACGCTAAAAGCTCAAAACATATTAAATAGCTCATACAAAGTGCCAGTTATCACATATGACCAATACGGCAATCCAAACGGTCTATACAACGTAAACGCATATCCTACAACGTTTTATATAAGCTTAGAGAGGCTTTTCTGATGAGGCTTATATTAATAATTTTAACTATCTCCTATATTAGTATAGCGTATCAAACTACAAAATATATCATCCTCTCAAGGCTTATAGAGAAAATAGCTATAGTACTAACACGTAAAAACCATCCGAAAATATGCCAAGATGGTGTAAATATTACGCCTACGATCGTTTATTTTAGGTATGCTAGTTTTACATTAAATTGTAACAAAGCAGATATTGTGGTATCTAATTCTTATATACCAGCCTTTCATAGACCGTTTTTAGCAATGAGCTATGACGCTCTTGTAAAAAACGACAATGCGGTAGCTGGTCTTTATTGGCTTGACGGAAGATACCAGCTTGTGTTTGTAAAAGAGAGGCTTAAAAGGTTTGGTATAGTATTACCAAAAGAATACAAGCAATTTGAAGTATCTATAAAAGATTTAAGTTTCTAAATTAAACAAAGCCCTTAAATGCTAAAATATTTTGTATGATAGAAAGATATACAAGAAAAGAGATGGCAGACATCTTTTCAAATTTGAACAAATATAAGAAGTGGCTCGAAGTGGAGCTTGCGGTTTTATATGCCATGAAAGAGCTTGGTATTATACCAAAAGAAGCTTACGATACCGTACAAAGAAAAGCTTACGTAGACGAAGATGTAGAGAAAAAGATAGATGAATATGAAAGAATATATAAGCACGACATACTTGCCTTTGTAAGTGCTATAGGAAATCAGCTTGGGGAATACTCAAAATATTTTCATATGGGGCTTACCTCTTCTGATATTTTGGATACTGCTCTTAGCTTGGTGTTAAGAGATGCCATAAACAGCATCATAATAGACATTGACATAGTCTTGGAGCTTTTAAAAGAAAAGGCTTTCAAATACAAAGACAACATTATGATGGGGAGAACCCACGGCGTGCATGCAGAACCTATAAGCGTAGGGCTTAAGTTTGCCTCTTGGTATGATGAGCTAAAAAGACAGAAAGAGCGTCTTCTGGTGGCAAAAAAAGATGTTTTAAAAGGGAAAATCTCAGGAGCAGTGGGTACATTTTCAAACGTAGATCCAGAGGTAGAAAAAATAGCCCTCCAAAAGCTTGGTTTAGAGCCAGAACCAGCCCCCACTCAGATAGTCCATAGAGATAGACATGCTTATCTTATGAGTGTGCTTTCTTTGATAGCCTCTTCTTTGGAAAAGTTTGCCACAGAGATAAGACATTATCAAAAAACGGAAGTCCTTGAAATGGAAGAGCCATTTTCAGAATCTCAAAGAGGCTCCTCTGCCATGCCTCACAAGAAAAATCCTATTCACGCCGAAAGAATATGCGGGCTTGCAAGAGTTATAAGGTCTAACATGATAGCGGCTTTTGAAAATATAGTCCTTTGGCACGAAAGAGACATATCTCACTCTTCGGCTGAGCGCATAATAATACCAGATGCTTTCATAGGCCTTGATTACATGTTTGGGCTTTTCGAATACATATTAAAAGGTTTAAAGGTAAATACCGATAAAATGCTTAAAAACATGGATATTTCAAAAGGCCTTTACTTTTCTTCAAAAGTCCTTGTTTATCTTACACAAAAAGGCGTAGACAGAGATAGCGCATACGATATGGTAAAAAGATGCGCTATGAGAAGCTGGGATGAAGGTATTATGTTTAAAGACGCTCTTTTAGAAGACAAAGAAGCTTCAAAATACCTTACCAAAGAAGACCTTGATAAGATAATGGACCCATACGAGTTTATCAAACACAGAGATTATATATTCAAAAGAGTTTTTGGATGAGCTCTTTTGTTAAAAGCCTAAAGCCTACCTTTGAAAAGGCTATATACCCAATTCTTGTTTTCTTAAAAGAAAAAAATATAAATCCAAACGCTATATCTTTGGGAGGTGTGATTGTAATATCAATAGGCTCTTTTTTAATCTATAAAGGCTACAACCACATAGGGGCTATAATATTATTTTTAGGTGGGTTGTTCGACGCTTTGGACGGAGCATTTGCCAGATTTACAAACAAAAGCTCTTCTTTTGGAGCTTTTCTAGACTCTACCATAGATAGGATTTCTGACGCCTTGCCGATAGGGGCTATGATACTTTTTTTCTCAAAAGCCCAAGACATAGAAGGTGTATTTTTGGGGCTTTTGGCGCTTGTATTTAGTTTTAGCGTTAGTTATACAAAAGCTCGTTCTCACAGCCTTGGAGTAGATATACCAGTGGGGGTTTTTGAAAGGACAGAGCGTTTTATAGTGATTGCATTGTCAATCTTCTTTGGATTTTATAAACTGGGGCTTTTGATAGTGGGTATAGGGGCCTTTTATACAACCTTAGAAAGGATATTTTACGCAAAAAAACATCTTTCTTAACCCATATAGCCCATATACTTTACATACTCTGGTTTTGTCCTCCAGTTTGTAGCCTCTACCGTAAGCTCTAAAAATACCCTTTTACCTAGTATAAATTCAAGCTCCTTTCGTGCTTCAGTGCCTATTTTCTTTAAGTTTTGACCGTTTTTTCCTATTATGATGGGTTTTAAGTTTTCTCTATCTACCAAAATCCTAGCTTTTATCACTATCATGTCTTTGTTGTTTTTGGCAGGTTCTATAGAATCTGTTATTACCATCACAGAGTGCGGTACTTCTTGATAGGTCCTTTGAAGGACTTTTTCTCTTATAATCTCTGATACGTGTAGCCTCAAAGGTAAGGAAGCCTCTTCTTCTGATTCAAACATCTTAAACTCTTGTTCTGGTAAATACTTTACGATGG
The DNA here is from genome assembly GCA_023269915.1 of Hydrogenobaculum sp. GTDB lineage: Bacteria > Aquificota > Aquificia > Aquificales > Aquificaceae > Hydrogenobaculum. The sequence goes on from JAGDWZ010000065.1 coordinate 5,803, forward strand.
TTTTTAAAAGCTCATCTATATTCGTATTTTTGTAAGCGCTTACTGGTACTATTTCTTCTAAGCCGAAGGTTTTTGCTATTTCTTCTATAAGCTCCAAAACCTGTTCTTTTGATATGGTATCTATCTTGTTTAAAACGCCTATTATCTTTTTATCGGAGTAATCTCTTTTTAGGATTTTAAAAAGATTTAAATCTTCCTCTGTGATACCGGTTTTTGCATCAAATACAAACAAAAGCACATCCACATCTTCCAAAGACTCTTTGGCAGCTTTTACCATATACTCTTCCATAAGGTCTTTTGGCTTTTTCATGAAACCCGGTGTATCTACAAAGATTATTTGAGCATCCTCTAAATCTTTTACACCCATTACCCTTATGCGGGTAGTACCAGCTACGTTTGATACTATAGATACTTTTTTGCCAAGTATGGCGTTTAGCAAAGAAGACTTTCCGGCGTTTGGTTTTCCTATAATACTTACAAATCCTACTTTCATCCTTTGATTATATCATAAGCCTTTGTTTAAATATTGGTATATCCTTGTAGGATAATAGATAATGTTTTTTATAAATGTGAATATATCTTTTACAGCTATAACACGCCCTATGTCGTATCTATCTTGATGTGGATAAACTGGTTTTTTCTTGGTACTAAAAGCCATATAAAAAATCTTAGAGGCCTCTTCTTTTAAAACATCTGACATATCACCAAAGGGATAAGCAAAAGATACAATCTTTATACCAAGGGCTTTTTCCAAGCCTTCTTTTGAGGTCTTTAACTCATATCTTACCCTTTCTCTATACTGGTTTTCTGTCTCAAAATCAAGTTTTAGGCTTTTAGCATAAACTTCTATTAGATTTTTATCTTTGTTTTTTTCTAGAAGCTCGTAAACTTCATCGGTTATAAAAGCTTTTGGATGGGACAAATCGCTTTTGGACGGATAAATGGGAAGTCCTTCTTTTAAAGGCCTATATATAGAAGACAAAGAATAATGATAGTTTTTGCCGCTATAAACATCTATAGGCTTTGAAGGGATGAAAGTTTTTGAATGGGTAAGCCCATGAGAGCCCACATCAAACACATCAAGCATAGACCTTAGCTCTTCAAAGCTCAAAAAATCGTAAGATATGCCTTTTTCAAAAAACTCCCTGTTGGCTTCGCCGGCACCAAGGGGCTTATAAAGGTCTTTCAAAGAAACTTTCCCTTCCCAATAATCAAACAACGTTGGTCTTTTTATATCTTCTTTTAAAAGCCTTGAATATATGGGGAATATAATAGCTTTCTTTTTGTACTTTTTTAGTATAGGATAAGCGTATATAAAATTATCAACATAACCATCGTCAAAGGTTATAACAACACCCGGTTTTTTGGGTTTGTAAAGTCCTTCCAAGTAAGCTTTTAACTCTTCTAATCCAAGGACTTCGTAAAAACTGTCCAAGATTTTTATATGCTTTTGAAACAAAGATAAGTTTACATCGTAAGACTTTTTAGGAAATATCTTGTGATAGCAAAACACCACTACGCCCATTTTTCAAAATACTCCTTTACATATGTAAAAGGCACATCTGTTTTAAAACCCTCTGGGCTAAAATGAGTAGGCGTAGCCTTTAAATCCTTCAATATATCCTTTAGCTTTGGCATTATACCCTTTCCAAAGATGTTTGCTTTGTAAAACCAAGGAGATTTTATACTGGACTCTTTTAGTATGCTGTTAAAAACTTTGATAGTATCTTTGTGGAAATATGTAAAATCCTCGTCTTTCATGATGTTTAAAAGCTCGTTATCGTAAATAGGTCCTATATACAAAGGTCCTCCATAATCAAAAAAATCACCGCACAACGGACAAAACTTTGGTAAATCAAGTATACAAGTATAGTTTGCTCTAAACTTACAACTATGACAATACCCTATATAACCTATTTTGGTGGATATATCAACAGCCTTTGATACACCTTTTAATTTTATAAAAAATGCCCTTAAAAAGTGCCTGTAGCTAAAACCAAACACTGGTTTTAAAACACTATCAAGCCTAAAAGAGGCTTCTATCACAGATTTTATAAGTATTCTAAGTGCGCTTTCATGATAAAACTCGCTATCAAGGGGCTTAGAGCCATACCTTCTAAAAGCTTTAAACGGATAAGAACCAGAAAGCGATGCCGTATCTGTGGCGGTGATGCCTATAAGACCACCGGTTTTTAAAGATTTTATAGCACTTTCTAAAAATGGTACAGGGCTTCCGTAGGGGTCTATATCTATGTAATCAAAGCCTTTGTTTTCAAGCAAGAATACGTTTGCGTCTTTGTTAAAATATTCTACATTTTGATGTCCTTCGAGGTTTTTTTGAGCTAGTTCTATAGCTTCTTTTTTTATGTCGTTTAGAAAAGCTTTTTCCACAGCATCAGTTTCTTCTAAAAGCCTTAAAACCCTTACTCCAGAAGCGCTCATTGGGTCTGCTATAAAAAGTTTTTTGGCTTTTAGTTTAGAATAGGCTTTTAAAATAAGCACTGTAAAATCCCTATTGATTGCCATAAAAGGGTTGTAGAAAACTTCCATGTCTTTTGAAATTAAATCCGGTAGTTCTGGTATAAAAAACTCTACAGCTCCTTCTTTTAGTCTCATATTAGGTTTCTTTTTATTAAATAATCTATTATATTTTTAACTGTATTTTCTATTGTTGGAATTTTAGATATCGCAATATTAATCTCTAATTTTACTTTGTAAAGTTCATTAGGGTATTCATAGGTCATGCGATTTCTAAGACTTCTAATTTCAAGCCACTCGTCGGTGGAGTTTGTTATGTTCAATTTTTCAAGCCTATCCAAAATATCTATAAAACTCATGCTATCTTTATATTACTCCTATTTTATAAAGGAAAGCTTTAAAAAGTTTTTGACCCATATGGTCTTGAAGCTTTGTAAACCTCAACACAAAAGCCATCTATAGTCTTTGTGGCTTCGTAATCCTCGGTTTCTAAACTTTCAATCATATTTGATTCTTCTATTTCTTTTGAGAAAGCTTTTAGCTTAAGAATATGTTTTATAGCTATATCAATATCTTCTTGAAGCCTCAGAGTAGTACTCCTTTTTCTTTGGCCTCTTTAAATATATCTTTGTATTTAGCGTTTGGAGTTTTTACTACAAGGTCCACTTTACGCTCTATACCTCGTTTTTGTAAAAGCGCCAAAAATTTGAGCTCCTTTGATAAGTCTATATCCATGTCAGATTCTATAAATATATCTATATCTCCACCTTTTTTTGACAAATCAGCCCTACTCCCAAATATATAAACTCTTGAATGCTCTCCAAAAACCTCCACAGCACTACTCTTTATAGTCTCTATATCCTTTTGGGACAATCTAACTCTCATATAATAATATTTTATCCCATTCATTGCATTTTCACAGAAAATTACTATATTTATAAATATGGAAAGGTTTAATAGTGTTGCAACGAGGGATTACGGATTACTTAGTAAAGTATATGGGCTGTTGGCTTTTTCTATAGCCTCGGCCGTAGTAGGAAGTGTGGTAGGGCTTTCTCATGTAGTAATGGTAGCAACTCACTTTTGGCTATTTGCTATACTTGAACTTGTACTCGTCTTTGCCACATCAATAGTGGGTCAAAACAAAGAAATGGCTTTACCAGGGTTTATACTTCTAAACGTATTTACCTTTATAACAGGTTTTACACTGGCTCCCATACTTTCTTTTGCTTTGGCGGTAAATCCTGCTGCTATAATTTACGCTCTTGTGACTACCGCTGCTACTTTCGTGGGCATGAGCTTGGTACCTATAGTATTTAGGGTCAATGTCCTTGGAATGGGCGGATTTTTGTTTGCAGGTCTTATAGCTATAGTAGTAGCAAGCTTACTAAATCTATTTTTCCACTCTAGCGTTGCCGCTTTGGTGATATCTATAGTAGCTACTGTGCTTTTTAGCTTGTATGTAAGCTATGACACGGCACGTATATTGAGCATGGACCCAGATGCCCCAGCAATAGCTTTAGCGTTGGCACTGTATCTAGACATCTTAAACTTGTTTGTAAATATACTATTCTTATTCTTAGAGTTTTCTGGCAACAGAAGAAACTAATAAAACATTTTAGCCCCTATTTTGGGGCTTTTAATGTTTCTTTGAGAAAAGCTCTTTTGCCTTTTTAGATGCTTCATAGTGATTGACTACCGGGCTATGATATTTTAACTTATATACGATGGGGTCATGGAGTTTTTCGCAATCCTCATCTTTTAGCTCTTTTAAATACTTTTTTATATAAATACAATCTTTGTCAAATTTTTGAGATTGTAATATTGGATTAAATATTCTAAGAGGCTTTGGATCAGGACCCACCGATGAAGACCACTGCCAGTTGCCAACGTTTACTACCTCGTCGTAATCTATAAGATACTCTTTGAAAAATCTTTCGCCTATACGCCAGTCCACCAAGAGATCTTTTACCAAAAAACTTGCCAACACCATCCTTATTCTGTTGTGCACCCAGTTTTCTTCTATTAGTTGTCTAATCCCTGCATCTATTATAGGATAGCCAGTCTCTCCTTTCATAAACTTTTCTATCTTCTTATCGTCGTTTTCCCAAGCTATACCTCTTCTTTTTTCTTGAAATTCCAAGTTTTTAAAATCATAAAAATAATGTTTTATGTGATACCAAAACTCCCGCCAAGATAGTTCGCTTACAAACGCTTCACTCTTGTCTTTGGCTTTTTGATAGATATCCCTTATAGACAAAACACCAAACCTAATACAAGGAGATAGCCTTGAACTTCCATCCAAAAAAGGATAATTTCTTTTTTCTTCATATTCCTCAAATCTAAAGCTGTTTAACCTTTTAATGCAATCTTCGTAGCTCCAATGAGAATGTTTTAAATCAAGGTCTTTGTATTTAAAGATGAGCTTTTCTATGGTATCAAGGTCTAAGTTAAGGGCTTTTCCTCTTATAATATCTTTATCTAAGCTAACTTTTTCTTCTTTTATTAAAGACCTCCACTTTTTGTAAAAAGGTGTAAACACTTTTGTATATGGGATATCTCTAAAATCCACCAAATAATTGTCAAATACTTCCACAAATTTTATGCTTTTTCTATCAAGCAAAACTTCTATTCTTTTATCTCTTTCCTCTCCTTGCCAACTAAAGGCTTTTGCCGTATAAACAGCATCTGGTTTAAACTTTTCTATTAAAAACTCAAAAACATTATCATCCTCTTCATAAAAGGTGTAAATAGGTATTTCTTTTGAGATGTGTTTTAAAGCATCTACTATAAGACCAAGCTTTTTGTTAAGGGTGTTTAATTCTTTTATTAGGCTTTTATTAAATATAAAAATAGGTATTACTTCATCAGAATTTTTAAAAGCCTCAAAGAGTGCTTTGTTGTCTTCTAACCTTAAATCTCTTCTAAACCAAAATACAGAGCGCATTAATATATTTAATCATATAATTACTATAAAGACCGGGGGCATTCCACCCCGTCTATTTGTCAAATTAAACAGTATTTTATTGCGATTTTATACTTGTTTAAAAGCTCACAAAAGCTTTCCTTCTTTCCAGTTCTTAAGTTTTGCAAATCAGGATCGTTGGCTAATTTGTTTGGATCGTTAAAACCATCTTTTAAAGCTTGTTTTAAAGCATCAAGAGCATAATCGAGCTTGTTGTCGTCTGAATAAGCGCAAGCTAAAGCATACTCCAAATCTTTATTCTCACCAGCATTTTTTAAGCCTTCTTTGGCTGCATCTATAGCATTATCGTAATCTTTTCTTTCAATATAAGCCGATGCTAAATCGAGATAAGCTAAAGGACAGCTTTTATCATCTTGTATAGCTTTCTTAAATTGATTTGAAGCACCTTTGAGATCCCCCGTTGTCACAAGCTGCAACCCAAGGTTAATATCAGAACC
>JAGDWZ010000072.1 GCA_023269915.1 Hydrogenobaculum sp.
CAAAAAAGAACATATAGAGTTTATACAAAAAGTAAAAGAGCTATTAAATTATGAAGCTTCAAAAAGCAGAAAAGATAAAAGCCTAAAAATATCTCTAATGTTTTTAGATTATATAGGAGCATTGTTTTATCAGATGTTTAGCAATGCTAAAGATATAGAGCTTGGGTCTTTCTTAAAAGAGATAGAAAATTCTGGCATTGGCTCTTTGTTTATATTGGGGGTACTTTCTTTTTTGGTGGGGGTAGTAATAGCCTATCAAAGCGCCAGTGAGCTTATAAGTTTTGGCGCAAACATATTTATAGTAAATCTGATAGGTATATCGGCTTTTAGAGAACTTGGGCCTCTTATAACAGGAATTATACTAGCAGGAAGAGTAAGTAGCGGTTATACCGCCAACATAGGCATAAGAAACGTTTATGAAGAGCTTGACGCTCTTGAAGTGATGGGTATATCGCCTTTTGTAGTGTTTGGTGTACCAAGGATACTCACTCTTGCTTTGATAACGCCTATTTTAGTGCTTTTCTCTAGCAACATAATGGTGTTTGGCGGTGCTATAATAGCTAAAATCTACTTAAATATACCTCTTAACATGTTTTTTGATAGATTAAAAGAAACCGTAGGGATAAGTCAAATTTTGATAGGGGTAATAAAGGCGCCGTTTTTTGGGGCATACATAGGGCTTATAGGTACTTACTTTGGATTTTATTCTGGTAAAAAACCAGAAGAGGTTACCTTAAACGTCATGAAAAGCGTAGTGATAAGCATATCAGGTATCATCGTAATAGATGCTTTGTTTTCTATTATCTTTGCAAAGATAGGTATATGATAGAATTTAAACATGTTTACTCTTCTTACGGTGATTATATCGTACACGAGGATATAAGCTTTAGAATAGAAAAATCAGAGATAGTGGCTATTGTAGGTGGGAGTGGGGCTGGTAAAAGCACTTTGTTAAAACTTATGCTTTTTCTTTTAAAACCAAAAGCTGGTGATATATTGTTTGATAACAAAAAAATACAATACGACGATGAGGCTAAAATACAAAAAATAAGGGATAGGATAGGGGTGGTGTTTCAATTTAACGCTCTTTTTAACTCTATATCAAGTGTTGAAAACGTAATGTATCCTGTTTTAAAAAAGACCTCCCTTTCAAAGGATATGGCTTTTAAAAATGCAATTGTAAAGCTAAATATGGTTGGTTTTAAAAATATATGGGCATATCCCGGTGAGCTTTCTGGGGGAATGAAAAAGAAAGTGGCTTTGGCAAGGGCTTTGGCTTTAGAACCAGATATTCTTATATTAGATGAGCCCACATCTGGTTTAGATCCAATCTCTGCCGATGAATTTGACAACCTTATAAAATCTATAAGGGATGATCTTGGCACTACAGTGGTTATGGTAACTCACGATATCGCCTCCTTGAAAATAGTAGACAGGGTGCTCATGCTTTACGATAAAAAGCTCATCTTCAACGGTCATCCTTCCTTGCTAAAAGCCCAAAACCATCCATTTATACAGTCTTTTATAAAAGGTCAAAGGGGACATTGTTATGATTGAAGGAAAACCAAAATATACGTTGGTAGGTTTTTTTGTAATATTTAGCATAAGCGTTGCATTGGCTACCGTATACTTCTCCACAAGCTTTTTTAAAGATAAAGACCTACACTCTTATTACATTCTTACAAAATACTCGGTAAGTGGCCTATCTGTGGGTTCACCGGTAAAATACAAAGGAGTAGATGTGGGTAAAGTAAGCGCTATTAAGATAGCAAAAGATCAAGAAACCCTTGAAATAAAAATATCTGTAGAAAAAAATTTGGACTTAAAAAAGGATGTAATAGCAAGCCTTGGAATAGCTGGCATAACAGGTCTTTCTTACATAGATTTAGAAAGAGAAAATGGAGTAAAAGCATATTACGATGAAAAACTAGATTCTTACGTGATACCTATGAAACCCTCAGAGCTTCAGCAAATATCAAACTATATACCTCAAATACTTAGTTCTGCAAACAATCTTATAAAGAATTTAAACAATTTGATATCTTCTAAAAATACTAAAAAGTTTGATTTGTTGTTTGCAAATATCAACGATACCATAAAAAATCTAAATTCTCTTATCACAGCCTCCAAAAGCTCTTTATCCAATACAAATAAGGTCTTGGCGGCTTTTAACACTAAGATAAATGAGCTAAACGTAAAAGATATAAACGATACAGCAACACAGTACAAAACCTTAGCACAAAATCTAAACAAAGAAACCAAAGAGCTTGATACTCTTCTAAAAAGCCTAAAAACAAATTCAAACACACTCACCACCAACGTATATCCCAAGATAAACAAAACCTTAGAAAGTATACAAAAAACCTCAAACGAAATGAGGATTTTAATAAAACACATCAAAAACCACCCAAACTCATTGCTTATAATAAAACATCAAAAACCATTTCCTTTGGAGGAGACAAAATGAAAAAAATATTTTTGGTTTTAAGTCTGTTAATCATATCTTCATGCGCTTTTGTCCAAAAAGAAAAAACCATAGAGTTTATAAAGCCAAGCAAAACCTACAAGGGTGATAAGACGGTATATATATCAAGCGTAAGCTCTCCAAGATATTTAGATACAGACGATATGCCGTATTTATACAAGCATCAGCTAAGATATTTTGCAAAACACCGTTTCCCTTGTTCTTTGGATTGCACCGTCAAAAACTATCTCTTAGAGGCTTTGCCTTACTTGGTAGAAAAACCTATATCGGATTACAAGCTTTCAATATATATATACGATTTTGAACCATACTTTAAAACTATCCATGAAGGCAACATGATACTAAAAGCAAGGTTTTATTTGAAGCACAAAAACACCTACAAAATAGAAGATTTTAACTACGATAAAGCTTTTTCTGTCAAAGATTTTAGCGGGCTTATAGATCAAGAAAACATAGCCTTACAAGTTATGGCAAAAAGATTAAATAGCTTTATAAAAGATGCTATAATAATCTTAAAGGAGGGTAAAAGTGTTTGAGGTTAGCATACCAGCAAACGTTTCTAGTGTAGAAGAGTTTTCAAAAAGCTTCAACGAAGCCACAAAAAACACAGGAAATCTTATGCTTTTTGCAGGGGATCAAAAGATAGAGCATCTTAACAAAGATTTTTATGGTGAGGGTATAGCCAAAGATGATGCAAATCCAAAGCATCTTTTTGAGATAGCATCAAAAGGAGAAATAGGCGTTTTTGCCACGCAGCTTGGTCTTATAACAAGATATGCTAAAGAATATCCAAATATACCATACCTTGTAAAGGTAAACTCTAAAACAAACTTAGTGCCTTTTACACAAAGAGACCCTATAAGTACAAGTCTTCATGATTTTGATAAAATATTGGATTTAAAACAAAAAGGCGTAAAAATATTAGGGATAGGATACACAGTGTATCTTGGCAGCGAGTTTGAGCATATTATGTTAAAAGAAGCCTCAGAGCTTGTATACGAAGCCCACAGAAACAACATGATAGCTGTTTTATGGATGTACCCAAAAGGAAAAGCCATAAAAAATGAACATGACCCTGAGCTTATAGCTGGAGCAGCCGGTGTGGCAGCGTGCTTGGGAGCTGATTTTGCTAAAATAAAAGTACCAAGAGAAGAGGGTAAAGACGTAAAAGAACTTCTTCAAATAGCCGTAGAAGCTGCCGGCAATACAGGGCTAATTTGCGAAGGTGGTTCAAAAGAAGGAGTTTTAGAGTTTTTAAAAGAGTTATATACTTATAAACAAGCTGGCGTAAGAGGAAACGGCACAGGAAGAAACATACACCAAAGGCCATTGAAAGAAGCTATAGCTATGACAAAGGCCATATCCGCTATAACACTTCACGATAAAACACCAGAAGAAGCATATAAAATTTTTCAGGATAACCTATGATATATACGATTACGCTAAACCCGGCTTTGGATAGGACTATATGGCTTGATGAGCTAAAAATAGATGACACAAACAGGATAATCAAAGAGGAGAAATACGCTGGTGGAAAAGGTATAGACGTATCTAGGGTGTTGTTTAATTTCGGTGTTCCAAACATAGCCCTTGGCTTTGTGGGTGGGTTTGCAGGTCTTGAAATAGAAGGACTTCTTATAAACGAAGGGGTAAATTTTGATTTTATAAAAATATCAGAAGAAACAAGGACAAACATTGTTATAAATACTATAAAAACCAACAACCAAATAATAATAAGCGCAAAAGGACCCAATATACCACCTTTTGAACTCACAAAACTCATGGAAAAAATAAACAACTTAGAAAACCCTTCTTACGTAGTTATATCTGGCTCACTCCCAGAAGGACTGAAACCTGCCATTTACGCAAAGATAATAGATATTGCAAAAGCTAAATCCGCTACAGTGGTATTGGATACCGATGGCGATGTTCTAAAATTTAACATAAACCATAAACCAGATATCATAAAACCAAACCGCCACGAGCTTTCTAGGGTAGTGGGAAGAGAAATAAAAACCATAGATGATGCTGTTATAGCAGCTAAAGAGATCAACAGAATGGGAGTAAAGATTGTTTTGGTATCTCTTGGTAAAGATGGCATAGTGTATGTAAGCCAAAATACAGTAATGCATGCAATTCCGCCATCTCTAAAGGTTATAAACACCATCGGAGCAGGCGATTCGTCGGTAGCCGGCTTTATATACGCAAAGTATATGGGCTTTTCAGATGAGGAAGCGCTTGTATACGCAGTGGCCACCGGTAGCGCCACAACACTTAAACCCGGCACAGCGTTAGCTACTTTAGAAGATGCCCTTCGGTTAAAAGACAAAGTAAAGGTAAGATACCTTTAAAGGTTTGCCAGCGTCTTTACGCGTTCTTCCTTCTCTATAATTTCTGATATTCTTATGCCAAAATTTTCCCCAACTACCACAAGCTCTGCTTTTGCTATAAGTTTTCCATTGGCATAGACAGACACAAAGCTGTTTATAGACTCATCCAAAGCTACCACAGAACCAGGTCTTAAATTTAAAAGCTCTTTTATAGTGATAACGGTAGTGCCTATCACTACGGTGATAGAAAGGGGAATGTCCAATATACGTTGCAAATCTTTGGATATATCTTGCTCTTGATCAGAAGGTTGATTTTGCTGATGAGCCTCTTCAGAAGCTTGGACCTCTTTTTGGGCTTCCATAGCCTCTTCCCAAAGCTTCATCAAATCTTCGTCACTTTGACCTTGAGAGGGCTGGCTTTCTTGATTTTCAATAGATGCTTGGGCATCCTCTTCTTGAAGTTCTTCTTGTTTGTTCTCTTCTTCTGCCATCAGCTACTCTCCTTGTTTTCTAAAATCTTTAATATTTTAACAGCCTTTTTAGATTTAGAGCGGCCTAAAACACCATACATCTTAGGTACACCTTCTACGTTTATCTTTATAGGTTTGTTTGCTGGGGCCTTTAATATTATTTGATCCCCCACTTCCCAGTCTAATATATCCTTCACATAAAAATTTCCGCCATCTATAGTTGCTGAAAGCTTCACCTTTATATTTTTTAAAAGCTCTTTTAAAATTTTATCGTAGTCTACATATTCGGCCACCTCTGATACGTTTCTAAGTCTATCTACCACAGGTTCCAAAGAGGAGTTTTGCAAAGCTAAAAATACCGGATATTCTATACCATCTATCTCTACATTTATATGAGCTTGTATAAACATTTCCTTTTTGGAGTTCATAGGAGCTATAAGGGCTGGATTTACTTCGGTTTCTAGATACATTACTTCTCCAGACAATATGCTACTCCAACTTTCTTGAAAAGCACTCAAAAGCAAATCCACAACCTTCTTTATAATCTTTAACTCTAATCTTGTAAACTCTTTACCTTCTATCTTATAAGGTTTTGCAGACCCACCAAATATAACACTCACTATGCTATATATCATCCTTGGGTCTAGTATTAAAAAGTGTGTTCCTTTTAGACCAGTAATATTAAACATATTTATACAAGAAGGTACCGGAAGTTTAGACAACAAATCCTCAAATCTTACAAGCGATGTTTCTGCTTTGTAAACGTTGTTGATAGCCACCACCAGACTAGACAACTTAGCCCTTGAAAGTCTACTCCACTTTTCTAATATAATCTCAAGGCCAGCTATGGTACCAAGAGAAATATGTTCTAAATCATCTATATCAAACTTTTCATAACCTAAAGATTTCTCCTCTACCTCTTCTTCTTTACCTAGAGACTTTAAAAGAAGGTCTACCTCATCCTGACCTAAAACCTGTTCAGCCATATTCTATCCACCTATCATTTCTTGGCAGTTAACCAATGTTTAATAATTTTAGCCACTTTATCAGGATTCTCCTTGGTCACTTTTATCATTTTATCTACAGTGATAAGCTCTTTTGCCTTTTCTCTTAGTTCTTCTGTTTCAAGAGACTCCAAAGCTTCCATAGCAGCGCTTACAGCCGGAAGTTCCTGTACCTCTGGCTTCTTTCTGGTTTTTAAGAATACAAACAACAATATTCCAAGAAGCACCAGCAATAAAACACCTGCTATACCATATTTTGCATATACAAGGTATATAGGTGGTTTTGGCACCACAGGCTTGTAAAACGGTACAGCTATAACAGATACCGTATCACCTCTTTTGGGATCAACGCCAGCAGCAGCTACCACAAGCTGTCTTATACTATTTAAATTAATATTTTTAAGATCTGCGTTTACTATTACACCTACGCTCATCCGTTTGATGCGTATAGTTTTATCTACCACGTGAGTTTTTTCTACACTAACATCATAATTTGTAGTAACCTCTTTTTTAGTGGATTGAAAGTTGGCATTTGGTCTAAGACCGTTCATTGGCGGTATATTTGAAGCGGTACCCGGTACCCCAGACACACTTGTACCAGTGGTGGTCTCTTGCTTTTTCTGTTGACTTACTACAGCCGTGGTGTTTGGATTGTAATTTTTAGACTTTGTCTCCACCTGAGAGAAATCCGGCTCTACATCGACAGCAACCCTTACGTTGTTATAACCCAAAGCCTGACCGAGGACTTGCTCAAGATGTTTTGTGATAGAATTTTCTAGTGCGGTCTTCACTCTCAACTGCTCGTTGGTAAGATAAGAAGATGGATTGTTTAGTTCTTCAGTAAGGTCCACGCCGTTGCTATCAACTACCGTAACTCTATTGGGTGTTAAATCTGGTACACTGGCAGCCACCAAATTTCTTATAGCTATCACCTGACGCCTAGTAATGGAGGCCCCAGGCTTTAACTCTATAAAAACTGATGCAGAAGGTTTTTGGTTTTCGGTTATAAATATGCTTGGTTTTGGTATTGCTAAATTTACCTTGGCTCTTTCTATATTTCTAAAACCAAGAATAGTATTTGATAGCTCCTCTTCTAAAGCCCTTTGGTATTCCACATGTTGCATAAAATCCGTTATCCCAAGGGGCATCTTGTTTAAAAGCTTAAAACCCGGATATCCTTTAGTAGGAAGTCCCATAGCTGCAAGCTTTAATCTAAGCTGTCTTGCCTCTTTTTCTGGGACCAATATGGTTCTACCATCTTGTGTTATTTTATATTTTACGTTGTCTTTTTCAAGCTGTTCTACTATAGCAGCCATGTCTCTGTTGTTTAAATCTCCATACAAGACTGTATAGTGTACTCTTGAGGTCAGATAAAAAATAATTCCTGTTAAAAGCGCCAAAACTATAGGTATAGATATAACTGCTATTTGCTGGGTTTTATTTAAAGCCTGAAAACGCTCTTTTAAGTTGTTTAGTATTTCTTTAAAATCCATAGAGCGTTAAACTTGTGTGTTTATAAGAGTTTGGTAAGCATCTAAGAGCTTGTTCCTCACTTGTACAAGAAGGTTCAACACCACACCTGCCTTATCAAACTGGACCACAGCATCGTGAAGTGGAATATCAGCACCTTCTAATATCGCCTTTTTTGTAGCTTCAGCGGTTTGCTGAACTTCGTTTGTATAGTTTAAGAAGTTTGATAGCACATCAAAAAATGTTTCCCCTTCTTTATGTTTCTGATTTTGAGGCTTTTCTAAAGAGTTGTTTGCGAATAAATCCGGTATGCTTTTTATTATGTTGTCCATAGTTATGTCCAGCTATTTATAGTAAACTGAGCTATATTCTTAGTCATATTAAAAGCGCTGAGATTGGCTTGGTAGCTCTGTGTAGCCGTAATCATATCTACCATCTCGGTTGTAACGTTTATATTGGGCTCTCTTACATAACCTTGAGCGTTAGCATGAGGGTTTGACGGGTCGTATATAAGCTTAAAGCCATTTGATTGTCTAATCTCACTTACATTTACCGGCACCAAACCATCCGAAAGCAAATTGTTGTCGTAAACCGCCTGAAAAACAGGTTCTAACTTTTGATAAGGGGTGCCGTCGTTTTTGTAAGATTCATAGTTTGCAAGGTTTGAAGCAATGGTGTTCATCCTAATACGCTCTGCATACATGCCAGAAGCAGATACGTCAAAAGCGTTGAATATATCAAGCATAGTTTACCTCCTTATTGTCCTTTTATAGCTGTATTTAGCTCATTTATGTTGTCCGTCACCATTTTCATATATGTCTCATAGGCTATATAGTTAGCGTTTGCCTCGGCCATTTGCTTTTCTATGCTTACGTTGTTTCTATCGTTACCCACAAGACCAGATTCTTTTTCTAATATATCAAAATGAGGTCCTGTTTGCACGGGTTGTATTTGTTTTTTTGGATTTGTTATCTTTAGAGCAAGTTCTTTCTCAAAGGGTACAAATCTTACGTTTAGCTCTTTATAATGGGGGGTGTCGGCGTTTGCTAAGTTGCTAAGTATAATTTTATGCTTTAACCACGTATAATCAAGATAAGGAACTACTTCATCTACACCTTTAAAAAGCCCCATAACTATTCACCCCACAAAACTATAGCAGCCTTAGCCCACATATTTTGGCTACCTTTAGCCAAACCTAATATATATTTTAACTCATTTTTATCTTTTAGCAAGTAGCTAATGTAAGCAGCTTTGTATAAAGCCCACCAATACATATTGTCCTTTGATTTGTTATAAGTGTTTATATACGTCTTAAAATATTTCAAAGCACTTTGATAATCTTTTTTGTTTAATTTTATTATGCCATCTTCCAAAAGGGCAAGTTTTGTATAATCTTTTAATCTATTTGACATATATACGTTTTTATGCGATAAAAATCTATCGAGCATAGCGTCGTTATCGGTATAATACCCTATCAAAAACTCGGCCTCTTCCTTATCATCACCCTTTAAATTGTTTAAAACAGAGTTGAGCGCCGATACACCGTCTTTTATATTTCCTTGTTCTATATAAAACTCTCCTTGTAGAAACGTCCTTATATTTTGGTCTTGTATACCGCTTGTAAATCCAAGCCCAGTAGTATCACCTATATATACAAAAACTCTCGAGATATTTTCGTAGGTATTTGGTTGTAAAAACTTTGAAAACAAAGTAGGATCTTCCTTATAAATACTATAAAGCCTGTAGGCAAAAGTTTTATCGTAAGGGTTTTCTTTAGATATTATACTTACTATATAGTCTATGGGCTTTTCAAAAGATATATTAATATCGTCAAAGTTTATAGGATTATCCGGGAGCTTTATATTTAAAAAGCCTATAAACATATCTTGAATCTCTGAAGGGTTAAGATTATCCGTAAGATAATAGCTAAGAAGACCAAAGTCCGGATACAAAGATAAAACGCTTGGAAAATGAAGCCAAAGAAGTTTATCAAGGGTTTCTTTGTAAAAGGGTATTTTGTAAGTTTTAAGGTAATCAGGATGCATCCACAACGAACTAAAAGATATATACGCTACAGGATTATAGAAAAGACCATCGTGTTTTAAAAACTCTTTTAGCACTTTGTGGGCATCAAGGTAATCCTTTGTGGTTAAGTATATATGCATGAGAATAAAATTTGCCTTGTTTGTATATTTTCCATATATATCTCTTCTTTTTGAAAGCTCCAAATGAAACATAGCATCTTGCCAATCTGACATTTTATAAAAAGCATACCCATAAAGAAACTCAAAGTAAGGATGATAAGATAAGAAGCTATCGTAATCAGAAGCTTCATGCAACATAAAAGTGGTTTGTCTATAATCGCCTGTTAAAAAATAGTATATAGCGTAATCAAAATAATAAAGGGCTGTATCCTCTGGAGTTTTTATATCTTTGTTTTGTATATTTTGGATATAGCTTATACCGTTTTTATCGTAATTTCTCAAAGTAGCATAAGCTAATTTTATTTTGTATTTGTTTACGTCTTTATACTCGTTTGAAAGAGCCATAAAAACACCGGCTGCCTTGTTAAAATCTCCTAAAAGAAGATATATATCTCCCAGTATTTCCCTTTGTAGGGCTATATAAGAAGGTACTTTATAATAAAAAGGATACATATTAAGCATAACTATTGCGTTTTGAACACCTTCTATATTGGCACTATAATAATTTTCATAAGCATAAGCCTTTGCTATATACAAATAAGCAAGCTCACCGTATTTGCTTTTTGGAGCCATAGAGTATACATCCATAAGTTCTGATACAGCATCCTGATAATCTCTTAGGTGTATTAATTGTACAGCGTGGTTTAATTTTTTTTCTAAATATTCGTTTAAATTTGGTCCCACCCCAAAAGACTTTATACCGGATGCTGCCAATAAAACAAGTATAAATATAACAAAAATAAAAAGCTTCTTTATAAAAAGCTTCATGAAACTATTTTAAAACTTTATACTTTGATATGCTTATCATATTTCTAAAACCTATGCTAAGATATTCCAAAAAGCTTAAAATTAAAAGTATATAAGATATATCG
>JAGDWZ010000007.1 GCA_023269915.1 Hydrogenobaculum sp.
AAAAAACTACTCTTTTAGTAGGGATTTTACAATAGTCCCGGTTGGCATGTCGGAGTTGGTTTATTTGGCAGCCCTTTACCCTATCGTGTTTGCCCATCACGAAGGAGTATTTGCTGCTTTTGCAGTCTTAGGTGGTGATAAAAATCACTATCTTACCAAGGACGGCAAATGGAAGATAGACCATAAGCCTAGGGTTCTCGATTTTTATCCTTTTGGTGCCATAAGAGATAGGGCTACCAACAACGTGGTTGTATTTTACGACAAGATGCCAGAAGAAGCTACCGAATGCGAAGAGATGGAGTTTATAAACGTATTGGGAGAAGATACAGAACATCTTCAGAGAATAGCTCAAATGGCTCTTAGTTTTTACCAAGACTTTGAAATAGCCGCAAACCTTATAAAAGAGATGCACGATCTTAAAATCCTAAGACAAACAGATTTAGAGTTAAAAATAGACGACGATGAAAAATTTCTTATAGAAGGCGCAGTGATGCCAGACCCAGGCGTGCTTCTTGGTATATCTCCGGAGAAGCTATACGATCTTACAAGAAGAGGTGTTACACCTGTAATATACAACGTAGCATCTTCTCTTATGAATGTGGAATTTATAAGATATTTAAAGAGGATGGGTTAATATGGAGATAATAAGAGTAAAGAGAACCTTCAAACAACCTTACGCTGGTGGCGCTGATTTTCATACCTTTATGGAAAAAAGTCGTTATGTGATAGCCCGCGACCTGATGGCACAACTTCCAAGGGACAACTATGAACAAACAAAAGTGCCAGAACTTCCTAAAGAATACTACGGTGAGGACTTAAACGGGAAAAGTCTTTTGATACTAAACCTATTTGCCCTTGGTGACTCTTTGATGTTTACGCCGATCTTAAAACATCTCAAAAATAAGTATCCCAAAAGCTACATAATAATGGAAACAAGACCAGGGTACAATCTTTTAGAAGGAAACCCTTATGTAGATGAATTTATATATACACCAGTACCTTATACAAGATTCAAAGAAGTAGATTATTATACTGATTGCTACGAATACGTTGGATCTTACTTCTACAACTATATGAATCTGGTAGACTTCTGGGCTGCAAAGCTAAGACAGTTTGACATAAAAGACAAAGACCCAGTAGTAGTACCTCAACAAGAAGCCATAGAATATATGAAGCCAATAATACAAAAAATAAGAGATGAAAATCCTGGTAAAAAGATAATAATGGCTCACATGGTAGCATCCTCTATACACAGAAGCTTACCCCCTTACCTTGTGGCAAAAGTGATAGATAAGATGAAAGATGATTACGTGTTTGTAACTGCCCATCCAAAATGGGAAGCTCCGGCTGTTGATATATCCAAAGAACTTTACATGATGGATGTAGAAAACCTATCCCCTTATATGGAAAAGCCTCAATACTTAGTAGCTTTGATTCAGGAGGTAGACGGCGTTATATCAGCAGATACAGTGGTACCTCACATTGCAGCAGCTCTTAAAAAACCTTGCGTTGTAATATCTGGCGGTGTAGCACCAGAAGCCCAACATTTCCCTAAGATGAGCTATACCACATCGCAACCAGTGTATGCAAAATACCTTGGAAATACGTGTTCAGCCCCTTGTATAATGCACGCCGTAGCAGGCCCATGCCAAGAGGCTCAAATAAAGCAAAAATTTTACAGCCCTTGTTTTGACAATATAGACGTGGATGAGGTGGTTTCCAAATTTAACACCATAGTACATTACATCCAAAACCCAGACAAGGATATACCCACTGAGTGTCCAATTTGTAAAGAATCCAACATTTACTTTGAAGAGGTAGAAAAATCTTGGGGATATAGGCTATGGGAGTGCAGTGTTTGTGGTTCTATATTCTCTTTACCAAGAAAAGTCCAAAAAACCTTAGACGATATACTAAATAAAGAACAGCTAAAATCTTTTTATGATACAAAAGATATAGAAAACTTAGATAGTATTGACAACAAAGAAAAATTAGGCATCACAAACATATTTACCATATATACTTACCCAACTTTAAGAACACTTATTGATATAGAACCAAGCTTAAAAAACAAAAAGATGCTTGATATAGGCTTCAACAGCGGCAAGCTATTAGCTGTAGCAAACGAGATATTGGGTTTAGAAATCTACGGAGTAGAACGCTCTAAAGAACAGGCGGAAAAAGTAAAAAAAGCGTTGGGCGATATGAAGTTGGATATAGCCAAAACATTAGATCACAACTATATCAAAAGCCTAAAAGACAAATGGGGAACCTTTAGTATTGTGATTTTAGAAAACATAATTGGAAGCTTAGAATATCCATACGAGTTTTTCGAGTCAGTAAAAGATATATTGGAAGAAAGCGGTATTGCAATATTTACATTCCCAAACAAAGATAGACCCTATATAAAAGTTAGAAAAGGTTTAGACTGGTCTGTGGAAGACGGTGATTATCAATACACTATAAATAGAGTGAGCGCAAGAGGTTTAGAGATAGCGCTTAGGAAAGCTGGGTTTGGCTATACGTATGCTAATGCTACACCGCTGTTTCCAGGAGATGTAGTACAAATGATGGGTCCACCACCAGTTTTGACGTTAAACACCGGCAACAACCAGCAAATGAACATAAACCCGGCAGGTATGGAGACATATATTTATAACTATATGAAGCCGATTTTTAACGCTTTTGGGCTACATGGTCAATTTGGTATAGTATTGGCCTCTAAAAAGCCCATAAACAACTATTGGTTTAAAAGACTCGATGTGCTTTGGGAACTTATCCAGACAAATGTGATGAGAAGAGAGTATATTGTCAATACTTATTTAGAGAAATGAAGCTCACACTAAAGATAAAAAGACAGGATAAATTTGAAACCTTCGAAATACCATATAAAGAAGGTATGACTTTGCTGGATGCTTTAAACTATATAAAAGAATATATAGACCCTTCGTTATCATATAGGCAGTTTTGTAGAGCTGGTATATGTGGGACGTGCGCTTTGAATGTAAACGGATTTCCAAAGCTTGTTTGCAAAGAGCAAGCCTTACCTTACGCCTTAGATGAAAGCCCAGTAATTTTAGAGCCCCTAAACAACGCAGATGTCATAAAAGACTTGGTAGTAGACACATCCACTATAGCAAAGCGTATAAAAACTTACAAGGTTTGGATAAACCCATTGCCAGAAAACATCTCCATAGAACAAGAACTAAGCAAGAAAATAGAAGAAGCTTCAGATTGTATATTGTGTTATGCTTGTCAAAGTTTTTGCCCAGAAGTTTTAGATAGAGATTATGCAGGGCCTTTGTTTTTTGCAAAACTATACAAGCTTTTCATAGACCCAAGAGACGAAGAGCATAATATCAGGCTTTTAGAAGCAAAAGAAAACTTGATACTGCACTGCCTTTCTTGCAACAAATGCAACAATGCATGCCCTAAAGAAGTGAAACCTGCCACCTTAATAAGGGAGCTTTTAGATAGTTGACTCAGGTTATATATCCAGGGACTTTTGACCCGCCTCATTTAGGACACCTTGATATAGTAAAAAGAGCCTCTGCGATATTTGACAACGTATTTATAGCAATAGCAAAAAATCCACACAAGAATCCCATGTTTGATGCTAATTTAAGGAAAGATTTATTTGATAGAATAATAAAAGCCGAGAATCTAAACAACGTACATACAGAAATTTTTGATACCACCCTTGTAGAATATGCGAGATCAAAACATATAAATCTTGTTATAAGAGGTGTAAGGCTTTTTACAGATTTTGAGTATGAGCTTCAAATATCTATGAGCAACTATATATTGGGTGGTCTTGAAACGCTTTTTATGATGCCAAGCCAAGAATACATACATATAAGCTCCACCATAGTTAGGGATTTGATAAGATATAAGTCCTCTCTGAAAGGTTTTGTACATCCTATTATAGAGAAAGATGTTCTTTTATCTTAAAATATAAAATTTTTATAAAAATCTTGTTTTATCGTTATTTTTAAATAAATATATTGACTTTTTCTCTGTTTAGTGTCATTATATTATTAGAGCTTGAATTAGTTAGCATTTACTTGGAGGTTTATTATGAATGTAACAAGGCGAGGATTTTTAAAGGGAATGGCTGCTACTAGTGTTGCTACGCTTGTTGGTAAAAAGTTGCTAACCCCAGAACAGGCAAAGGCAATACAAACTAAAAACATTCAATACACCTATAAACCAAATATATGTAATTTTTGTGCAAATGCCTGCGGTATAAAAGTAAGGGTAGCTTATGTGGATGGCAAACCAAACAGGCTTATGAAGATAGAAGGAAATATTCATCATCCTTACAATAGAGGTGTTGCTTGCGCCAGAGGACAGAGCGGAATATCCTACATATACGATAAAGACCGCATCAAAAAACCACTTATAAGAATTGAAGGTTCTAAAAGAGGAGAGTGGAAATTTAGAGAGGCCACTTGGCAAGAAGCTTTTGATTATATGATGAACAAGCTAAAAAATATAAAACCCTATGAAATGGCTTTAATGGGTGGGTGGCAAGGATGTGCTTTTTATGGAACATATCTTTTGCCTTTTGTGTTAGCTGCTCAAATTCCTACACTTTTTGGTTCTCCAATACAGCATTGTGTGGGTTCAGAGCATTTGGGTCTTCATACGGTGTTTGGAAACTACAACACCCACGATGAGGTGGTGTGTGATTACGATAGAGCAAAATATATATTGGCAGTTAGAAGCAACGGCTCTTTAGCTGGTATATCAACAGGAAGAGCCCATAGATTTGGAGCGGGTATCAAAAACGGTGCAAAGGTTGTGGTATTAGACCCAAGAGCATCAGAGCTTGCTGCCAAAGCGGATGAGTGGATTCCTATAAGACCAGGCACTGATAACGCTTTTGCTTTGGCTATGCTTCATGTGATACTAAGAGAACAAAAAGACGGTAAGCCTTTGTACGACGAAGAAACACTTAGATATTTTACAAACGCTCCATTTTTGGCTTATAAAGACGAGAAGGGTAATCTGCAACTGTTGTCTGATGTAGATAAAGACGGTGCCGTAGAAGCTTGGTATGTTTACGATGAAGCATCAAATTCTGTTCAAAAAGTATTTGGCTTTTACAATACAAACAAAATATCTAAGGATGGTAAAAACCTAAAACCAGCCCTTTTTACAAACAATCTCAACGTAAACGGCAAAAGCGTAAAAACCGTATTTGAGTATCTTATAGACTATACAAAAGACTATACCCCAGAATGGGCTTCCAAAATAACCGACGTACCAGCTTCTACCATAAAAAGAGTTGCCGTAGAGTTTGCTACTATGAAACCAGCCATTATAGAACCAGGTATTTACGATTCTAGGTATGAAAATACCATTCAACTAAGGAAAACGTTGGCTATCATACAAGCTATAACAAGCGGATACGATAAGCCAGGTACTTGGGTGACGGGTGGAAGCTACAAGATGCTTATAAAAGACTTTTTTGAGTTTACAAAGAAAAACGGCAATAAAATCACCATACCCATCAAAGGCTATCCAGATGTAGACATACCCGGAATGCTTAGAGTATTGGATGTAGGGTTTAAATACTTTTTTAATCCAAAAGCTTGGACACATGGATATCCATCTATTCAATGGGCTTATTTACAAACTGAACTTTCAAAGGGAAAAGAAGCTACCGTGTTTCCTTTTATTACTGACAACGGCTTTTATGAATCTACTAAGAAAGAGGTTTTTTGGAACGGTCAGCCTTATCAAATAAAAGCCGTTTTCATCTACGCTCTAAACCTTATAAGAGGCGATGTGGAGACCCAAAGATGGAAAGAGTTTTTAACAAATCTTGACTTGGTAGTAGGTTTTGATACCATGCCCTCAGATACCATGCTATATGCGGATGTTATTTTCCCAGATATTCCTTATATACTCAAAAAAGATATAGTTTTTGATATAAACACATCTCACGATTATAGTTTTGGTACAAGAGAAGCCGCTATGGAAAAAGACGGCGATGAGATGCACGCTTTAGATTTTATGTACATGCTATCAAAAGCCATGAACGTACCTTGGCTTGACAAAATGGCAGAGATTTATCAATATTGGAAATGGGACAAAGAAGAGCTCAATCAAAAATGCGAAGAGTCTTGGAACAAATACCATACGATAGTCCCAGCCATAAGAGAACTACAACTTAGAATGGTAGCTGGCGAGCTAAAAGAGTATAAAGGAGTGACAAAATCTGTAAAAGAGCTTGATGAGGAAATATCAAGAAAAGGCGTAATAAATGTGATGGATAGAGAAGAGCTGATGGCTAAATACTCTGTCCCATGGCATCAACCTGTACCTACTCCAAGTGGGCGTATGGAAATTTATTCTAATGTATTTGCCACACTTCAAAACATGTTTGGTTATAAACCAAATTACGACCCTTTAATAGCGTATATACCACCAAAATGGAAAGGGGATATTGCCCCAGAAGACGTGAAGCTTGAAGAAAACGAATTTTTTATAACTCACGGTAAAATACCGCTACAATCTCATACTTGTGCTGCCACGGTAGACAATCCTATACTTGTAAGCATAGGAAAATGGAGAGAAGGTGTTTATTACGGCATTTGGATAAATGAATCAAAAGCCAAAAAACTTGGTATAAAAGAAGGTGATGAAATTATTGTTGTAAATGCTATGTATCCAAACTTAAAAGTAAAAGGTAAGGCGCATCTTACCAAGCTTATAAGACCAGATACGATATTTATACCAGCAGCTTTTGGGGCTTCTTCTAAAAAACTCACATACGGTGGTAGCTTAGGAACTCCTTTAAACGAGTTAATACCCTATAGACCAGAACCTGTCATAGGTGGATATAGGGCAAATGAATTTACTGTAAAAATAGTGAAGGCTTAAACATTTTAGGAGGCTTTTATGGAAAAAGTTATACCAAAATGGGTGTTCGTGGTGGATTTAAACTCTTGCGTAGGGTGTAATGCTTGTATGGCAGCTTGCGCTCAAGAAAATCAAACACCTTATTGGTCAAACAAATGGAGAACAAAAGTAGAACAGTTAGAAATAGGAGAGTTTCCAGAGGCAAAACGCGTATTTTTTCCACATCTTTGTATGCAATGTCAAAACACTCCTTGCTATTATGCTTGTCCTACTGGGGCTACTTACAAAACTGAGGAAGGCATAGTCCTTGTAAATCATGAAAGATGTATAGGCTGTGAGGCTTGTGTAATAGCTTGTCCTTATGGAGCGAGATATCCCTATGAGTCTGATGATGTAGATGAGTGTGAAAAACTTTACGGCGAAGAGGCAAGACACACTACACCTCATATAGACAAGTGCACGTGGTGCTATCATAGATTAAAGGAAGGTTTAGAACCAGCGTGTGTAGAGACGTGCCCTACCAACTGCCGTATGTTTGGAGATTTAAACGTAGATTCTTACGTGTCAAGGCTTGTACTTGAAGGCAAAGCTATCCCTCTTAGTCCTCAGCTTGGTACAGAGCCTAAGGTATTTTATGTAACATCAAAAGAAACACCTGTAGGCGTTGTTTCTCATCATCTAAACGAACCGCCTTACAAGCAAACTATTTGAAAAGGAGGTATGATATGGACGGACTTACCATGTACTTTGGAAATTATCAACACTTTGTGCATCAGGCTGCATGGGGATGGATGATAGCTGTTTATCTTTTCTTAGGTGGTTTAGGTGGTTCAATGGGAGCGTTGTCCTCTTATTTTTATCTTATAAGAAAAGAAAAACATCCTTTGCTTTTTGGTCTATCCACGCTCCTTGGTATTGGGCTTGTAAATTTTGGTGGTATATTCTTACTTATACATATGCTGAAACCTTGGTTTGCATTTTTTGTGTGGACCCATCCCACTAGCTGGATATTTTGGGGTGCATCGTTTATTATGATATATACTATCGCTGGTGCTGTATGGGGCCTTTCTTTAATATCTTCTTCTATAAACTTTCCCTTTTCTCAAAAGCTAAAAACCTTAAACCCTTCTTTGGTAGATAAACTTGGATACATAAGTGGAATTATGGGACTTTTAACCGCTGTATATACCGGGCTTTTACTTTCTACTGCTCCAGCTATAACGCTTTGGTCAAATCCAGGATTACCTGTGCTTTTTATGGTATCCGCTCTTTCTACTGCCACAGCTTATTTTATGCTGGTATCACCTTCTCATATCGCCCACGAAAACGAAAAGCTCGATATAGCCTTACTTGCTTTAGAGATAATTATAATCTCAGCGTTTTTCAACTATCTTTTTATATCAAGCGCTGCTGGTAAATACATAATTTCTAAAATGCTTTCATCTATTGGATTCATGGGATTTTTTGTAATACTTGGGCTTATAACGCCTTTTATACTTGAAATATACGCTATCAAAAAGCATTCTAAATCACTAGTAATACTTGCTTCTATATTGGTACTAATGGGTGGGTTCTTGCTAAGGTTTTACATATTAAAGTTTGGATATTACACATACCCATGGTGAACGTTTTTGAGCTTTTAGAACTAAAATTTCCCATATACATCGATGCAAAAAGGTGTATTAATACCGTAAAAGCAAAAAAAGAGTGTGAGGCTTGTAAAGATATATGCCCCACCAACGCTATAGATTTAGAAAATCCTTCCGTAGAAGCCTCTAAATGCACCCTTTGCGGTGCATGTTCTTTTACTTGCCCTACCGAAGCTATCAAGATAAACATAGACTACGTTGATTCTATAAAAAACTTAGAAAAAGAAGAAATTTCCATAGGTTGTGCAAAATCAAGCAAAGCCGAGGTTATACTACCGTGCCTTTTAGCTCTTAGCGAAAAAGATTTACTAAACATATCTTCTTCAAAAAAGCTTTATATAGATATAAGTCCATGCGAAAATTGTATTTACAGCTTTTCAAAAGATATAAAAAACTTTATATCAAAAACTATATATTTATCAAAGATATTTAGACTTAAATATATTCCTTCTTTTGTAAATGAAGACTACAAACCAAAGTTTAGATATACTCATTTTAAAAATCAAGAAAAGCAAACCTTTAAACCATTAAACATAAAAGATTTATGCTCTAATACAATCCCTTTTGAAGGTAAATTTGGATACATAGAGGTTTCAAAAGACTGCAATCTATGTGGTGCTTGTGTTTCTATATGTCCTCAAAAAGCTATAAAGTTAGAAGAGGGTTTGAAATTTTCTCACGGGCTTTGTATAGCTTGTGGTTTATGTGAATATGCTTGTGTTATAAGCCATCCTTTAAAACCTCTTACTCTTAGAAAAGCTATTATACCGTCGAAATATAACGATGAATATGAATATATCTCAAAATCCGATAAAAGAACTTGCGAGAATTGTGGAAAAACTTTTTATACCAAGGAAGAAAACCAAAATTTATGTTTGCTTTGCCAAAAAGAGCAAAATCTACAACACATGATACTAGATTTTTTAAAATAAAAAATTCATTGACATTTATCAAGATTTTCATTTA
>JAGDWZ010000069.1:0-4554 GCA_023269915.1 Hydrogenobaculum sp.
CATCTACAACACTTCCGCTGCTTCCACCAAGTCCACCCAATGGACCACCCCATATAGTTACAGGCTGAGCCCCTGAAGGCGGAGTATTTGATATCACAGGAGCAGAAGTGGTACCGGTATTGTTAAAAACGGCAGCGTTTGATATGTTTAGATTTACAGCTATACCAGATAAAACAACTGTACCAACGCTAAAATCTACTAAAAGCTCTTTTAAATTTACCTTTTTCATAAAACACCCCTTCGTAAATAGCTACTTTAAATCATAAGTATAAAATAAAAATTTTAAATTTCAATGATAAGTTAGATTTTGGACTTAAGCAAAAGTCCGGTAGTCGCTATCATCTCTTCTATATTTTTTGCAAGCAAAAGGTTTGGAACATTTTCTAAGGACTTTTGATACTTGGTAATGCATGGTATATTTTGTTTTGAGGCTTTTAAACAAGGAAAGGGTAAACGCTGAAAATTGTCTAACCCATCAAGATATAAAACAAGTTTAGATTTTCTAATGATATCAAAAAAATATTCTTCTTTTGTAATAAGTATATCTGGCATATATCTGCTATTTGATACATGTTCTAGTGCAAGCTCTTTTAGAAACCTGGGTTCTTTGAAATTTAGCATACCTACATGCAATATATTTTTTGTAAATTTTAAAGCTACATTTTTAACCTCTTGTGCTATAAAGTAATTTAAGCTAGCACTATTATTTATAATATCTTTGTAAAAATCCAAAAACTCTACATCTTCATAATAAATATCTTTTTTAGCTGTTTTATCTTTTACAAAATCAAGCACAAGCTTTTGAATGTTTTTAGAAAAGCCGTTTATATAAGAGCTGTAAAATTCTTCCACATCAAACCCTGTCTTTTGGATGGGGAAATAAGTAGAAGAAGATATTATAAGAAGGTCTACAGTTTTTTCTTCATTATTTAACAATGTTTCTAAATGACTAAAGTCTATATCAAAATATTTCAAGTTTTGATGCTTTTTAGAAAGTATATCAAAAACCCCTTTGTGTGTAGTATAAAAATCTACATTGGGATAATCTCTTAAAAAGCCTTTAAAAGTATTTAAATAATCATCATCAGAAAACGGGTTTTTGTCAAGCAAAATATTTATCTTTGGTCCAAAGAGTATATTTTTTAGAAAATTAGCATCTTGTTTAAAATAGTCTATAAAATCATCTCCTATAAACCAAATATTTTCTAAGTCTTTATAATACTTATCTGAGTCTACCACACCACCCAGATACTTATCAAATATATTTTTATCAAAAGCCCCAAACTCTAAAACAAGCGTATCTTTAAAAGTATTTTTAATATAGGTTTTTAAATATCCGCTGATATTTTTATTTACAAAACAAAACGATTTTATATGTGAGTCATCAGATATATTTGACGATACCGAAAAATCTGGCTTTATATAGGATTTTTCTATAAATGAGTAAAATCTTGTAATATTTTCATAACTATCCTTATACTCTATGTTTGATAAAGCGTATATATAAGGGTATTTGTTTTCTTTTATTAAAAGCCTAAAAGCTTGGTTGTGAGGTGATATTTCTTTAAAGATAGAATACTCACCAAAAGTGTTTATAAAATCAACAGGATTAAAAGGTAAAGCGTTTATATAAAAATTCTTAAATTCTAAAAGCTCTTCGTAAGAATATTCATTTATAAACCTATCAAAAGGCGACTGATACATATCTTGGCCTTTGTTTAAAACTTTTTTTAGCCTATCTTTATTAAACACAAAAGAGAAAAATACAGCACCTTTTTTAAGCTTTTTAGAAAGCTTCTTAATATGCTCTTTATAATCAAAAGGCTCTTCGGAAGACAAAGATAAGTCTATCACAAGGGCATTTTCTGGTATATTTAAAATATCGTAATCTATAACGCTTGATTTAATACCAAGATAAGATAAAAGCTTTTTAAAACGTTCGTTTTCTACATATATATAAGATGGCGATAAAGCATTTATAAACAAAGAAGCTGATAAAAACTCATAGCCTCTTATTATTAGAATAGGAGTTAAATCTTTATACGATATAGACTTTTCAAAAAGAGCACTTAAAATAAAACTCATTATGGTTTTTACATGAGGTGCACTTACTAAGAAATTTAAACCAGATTCGTAGTAAAAGTTTATAGGTATAGTAGAAAGCATATTTAAAATAGATTTTGTAGCTTGCTCTTCTATCGTAATCTCTGACTCTAAACTTTTTAAAAGATGTGAATATTTGTTGTTATTGTTTATGGCTTTTAAAAGCTCAAAGAAAGACTTAAGCAAAGAATAAGAATTTAAATTTGAAAAACAAGGAGATAAGTTTGTTTGTTTTACAACAGCTTCTGGACATCTGGTAGATACGTGAAGATGGCAAGGGCTTGCACATACTTGGCCTTTGTAATTCATCTCAAGACCTTTTATATAATCTAATCCATAATCGTATATATTTTTAAAGCTACCAGGTCCAAGCACTGTAAGAGTAGGAGTTTTAGTATAAGCTGCAATATGGGGAAGCACAGTCTCAACAGATATAAGAAAATCAAGGTTTTTGACGTAAGAAGGAAGGTATTCTATGTTTTTTATATGAGAAGATATGTCTATGGCTTTTGGAAGATATTTTGGTATTTCTTTGGCGTAATCGCTATAAGAAGCCGGATAAGAATATACTATGGTAAAAAGTTTATGTAAAGGGATTAAAGCTTGACAAAATATATCAACCGGTGGCATACGATGAGGCGAAGAAGCTGAAAAATGAAAACCAAGGATAGGTTTTTTGTAAATTTTTCTATACTCATCAAAAAGATGTTTTATTTCATCATCTTTTTCTTTGTCTATATGAACATATGGTATCAAAGCATTTTTATCTTTTGGAATATCAAAACCAAAAAGCTTAAAATAGTAAGAGGCTACTAAATTTAAATCAAACATAGGTGAGCCTACCAGCATATAAAGGTCTAAAACAGTATCAAAGGATTTTACAAAAGAAAGCTCTAAAGGAGAATAAACAAACTCATCCACATATGGACAATCTTTCAAAAGGTTAAAATGCTCTTTTGTTTCAAGGGCTATATGTATGTTTTGAAAGCGCTCTTTTAAAAACCTTAAAAAAGGCGTCAGCATTAGCCCGTCTCCAAGGGCTTGCATAGAAAGTATCAAGATTTTTTTGTTGTTAAAATCGTTGGTTTTATCAAATACAGTTTTTAGACTCTCTACATACTCTATGGCAATGCCAGATTTAACGTAAGATTCGTATACATCCTTTGGTAATACATATAGTCTATCTGGCAACAAATATTTTTTAAGGTCCTCTAAATAAAGCTCTTTTGATACTTTTATTATAACGCTCATAATATATTCACAAGTCTACCACGGTTAACAAGTCTACCACGATATATGTTATCTCAAAGCGTTTAAAACAGGTGCGCTTAAATCTACTACGCCTGCTTTTAGTTTTTGCATATAAACGTCCAATTTGTTTTTGCCAAGACCTTCCCTTCTCATATGGTCTTCTATTTCGTAAGAAGAGGGCTTATCTTTTCTTATCCACTCTTTGGTATTCACATCAGGATACATATATTCATAAATAGGTGTAAGTCCAGCATAACCTGTAAAGTTGCATTTTGGACACCCTGCCTCATTTCTCACTTTTATGCTAAAATCTTGGTTTATAAAATCCCTAAACTCTTCTTTGTTTATATAAGGCAGTGTCCTTAAAGTAATATCAGGTATAGTCCTAGAGGCATCTTTTATAGGCATATCTATAGAACAATAAGGGCATACACTTTTTACCAAAACTTGATTAAGACTAAGTATTAGCATTCTGACAGAGCTTTCAAAATCTACGTGGAAGATGGAGCTAACCGCATCGTAAAACACAAAAGCGGAATTTATATGAAGTGTGGTAAAAACAAGTTGCCCTGCAAAAGCAAGCTCTTCTATTGCCTTAGATAGCTCTGGCTCATTTCTCCATTCACCTACAAATACTATATCTGGGTCTGCCCTTTTGAAAGCTTTTGTAAAATCTACAAACGTTGACTTAAGCTCCTCTACCTGTGCCTCAAATATTTGAAACTGCGTAATATTTTTGTTTATAATTTGATATTCTACAGGGTCTTCTACTGTTAGAACGTTTTTATCCTGTATAGTAGAAAGCATACTTGCTATAGCCATACTTTTACCAGAGTTTGTTATACCGCTTATCACTATAAGACCGCCTTTCCTACTTATAGCATCCTGCAAAATTTTTATATCCTCTTCCAAATACCCAAGCCTTGATAGATTGCCCTGTATACCTCTTTTTCTTAAAAGCCTTCCAACTACCATCTCATCTTCTAAGTTTGGCATTGGAGCAAACACGAGCCTTACGTCCGTAGATAAATCCTCATAAGATATTCTTGCGTCTTGGACTTGAGAGGATATAGATGGATTGAAAGAACCTTTCGTATATCTTGAAGCTTGAGTTTTTAAGCTTCTTATAAGCTGAAGGCCTTGGGTTTTTGGCATAGTCATATTTGGCATCATTACAAAATCTTTGTTTATCCTAAAAAA